>NZ_JBRCHD010000014.1:0-124493 GCF_053489755.1 Rhodoflexus sp. | reverse complement strand
GAGTTAGAGCAGTATTTTGACCGCGAAATCAACCAGTTAGCCGAAATTGAAGGCATGAGCCGCGAGGCGATGATAGAAAAAATCCGCTGGTGGTACAACGGCTATTTGTGGGGCGGCAAAGAAACGGTTTACAACCCTTTTTCTGTCCTTAGCCTGATGCAGAAGAGCGAGTTTGGCAACTACTGGTTTGCTACCGGCACGCCAACTTTTTTGGTCAAGAAACTGCGCGAAAAGTTTACTTACAATCTGGAAGAAATCAGCGCTGATGAAGGCATTTTATCTAACCTGCTGATTGAAAATATCAGCGAAACGGCACTGTTGTTCCAAACAGGCTACCTGACCATCAAAGAGCGCGACATGGGTACTTTTATTCTACGCTACCCTAATCAGGAAGTAAAGGATTCCTTGTTGCAGTTCATGCTCAGGGATTTAAGCGGTCAGGAATCTGTTCATCCGATTGTGCGCAACATGGTGCGCTACCTGCGCGCTCGTCAATTTGATGATTTTCAAGATGCACTCAATACGCTGTTGGCAAACATTCCCTACGAGCAATTCATGGAACGCTACGAGGCGTTTTACCACGCGATATTCTTCATGGCCTTCTCATTGATGCAGACTTACACGCAAACCGAAGTGCAGACTGCCAAAGGCAGGATTGACGTGGTAGTTCACACGCCTGAGGCTTTTTTTGTGATAGAGTTCAAAGTAAACGGCGGCGCGGCAGAGGCAATCGCTCAAATCAAAACCAAAGGCTACTACCAAAAATATTTACATCAAAGCAAGGAAGTCGTACTCATCGGTTTGGGCTGTGCGGACAAGGAAGTAAAGGAAGTATTTGTGGAATACATTTAAAACGCGATGTTTAAAAAAGAGGTCAAAAAGCAAATCACAGACATTACTAATCGTTGGTTGGAGCAGGTGATTATCGGCTTGAATTTATGCCCTTTCGCTAAAGCGCCCTATGTTGAAAATAAGGTGCGACTGGCTATTACGGATGCTGCCAATATGCGCACGCTGACCGATGCTTTTATGGCAGAAATCAGGTATTTGGATACAAATGCAGCGAAGGAAACAACGCTGTTGATTGCTCCTGCAGTTGGCAATGTGAATGAGTTTCACGCGGTCTTTATGGAGTGCGAGCGCATGCTTTTACAAAAAAAACTGACAGATTTATATCAAATTGTGTCATTCCATCCACTGGCGCGTATGGCGGGCTACGCTCCCGAGTCGCCACTTAATCTGGTGATGATGGCACCTTATCCGATGATTCATATTTTACGAACCGAATCGGTTGAAAAGCTGGGCGCTAAAATGCGAACAGACGTACAGCAAACCAATTCTGCACGTCTGTCCCAAATGAGTTCTGCTGAGTTTGCGCAACTCTGGCGGGGTATATTGCAGTCTTAATAGCCCGAAGCCTTGCCATCGGAGCGGGTGTAGTCGGCTGCTCCTTCGTATTTGCCGTCGGGGCGCACCATAATGGCATCTACTTTGCAAAGCGAGCCTACCTCTAAGAGGACATGCCCTTTGGCTTCTAATTGTTTTTTGACCTCATCGGAAATAGCGCCTTTTTCTATGAGCACCTGATCGGGTAGCCACTGGTGGTGGAAACGCTTGGCATTAACTGCTTCCTGCAAGGTCATGCCATGTTCAAGCACGTTGAGGATAACCTGATAAACGCCGGTGATGATAGTAGAACCGCCGGGAGTGCCGACGATGAGGTACAATTTGCCATTTTTTTCTACAATAGTTGGGGTCATGGAGCTCAGCATTCGCTTGTTAGGAGCAATGGCATTGGCCTCGCCGCCCACCAGCCCAAATTGATTGGGTACGCCCGGTTTGATGCTGAAGTCGTCCATTTCGTTGTTCAAAAAGAAACCTGCGCCTTTGACCATGACTTTGCAACCGTAGTAGCCATTGACGGTTGTTGTCAGCGCAACAGCATTTCCATCCTTATCAGCAACAGAGAAATGCGTTGTCTCAATGCTCTCTATTCTGTCCACTTTGCCTTCTTTAATTTCGTTAGAAGGGGTTTTGCGTTCCATGCTGATAGTGGCGTTGCGCGAGCGGTTGTATTGTGGATTGAGTAGCATTTCGGTAGGTACTTTGTAGAAATCGGGGTCGCCGAGGTGCGTGGCGCGGTCGGCATAGACGCGGCGTTCCAACTCGGTCATTACGTGTATGGTCTGCGCCGAGTTGTGCCCCCACTTGGCAAAGGGGTAATCTGCGCTACCCTGCATGAGTTGTAGCAAGGCGATGCCTCCGCTGGAAGGCGGCGGCATGGAAATAATGCGGTATTTTTTCTTGTAATTGCTCACAACGGGCGCACGCCAAACAGCGCGGTAATTGGCTAAATCTTCGTGGGTAATGAGTCCTTTGCCCGCCTGCATTTCTGCCACAATCAGGTCGGCGGTTTTGCCTTTGTAGAAGCCGTCGTTGCCATTGTCGCGGATCCGTTCTAAGGCTTCGGCGAGTTCGGGGTGATAGATGGTGTCGCCTTGTTGCCATTCGCGGTCTTTTCGCACCACGTGAACAGGGTAGAGATTGGCAGCTTCAAAATCGGCTTTCATGCGGTTGAAATTGGCTGCAGCGATTTGCGTGAGTACGTGTCCCTTGCGGGCTACGTCAATAGCCGGTTGTACGAGGTCTTTCCAAGGGAGCGAGCCTGATTTTTGGTGCATGGCAACCATGCCGGCAACTGCACCAGGTACGCCTGCCGCCAGATGCCCTCTGATGCTCAGGTTTTTGATAGGTTCGCCTTTTTCATCCAGATACATATCGCGATGAGCAGCTGCGGGCGCTTTTTCGCGGAAGTCTAAGGCGGCTACTTCGCCGTTTTTGTAGCGGCAGACGGCAAAACCTCCACCGCCGATATTACCTGCTTCAGGAAAAACTACTGCCAGCGCAAAGAAAGTGGCAATGGCTGCATCGGTCGCGTTGCCGCCTTTTTTTAGGATTTCCAGCCCGATATCGGAGGCGATCGGGTGCGTGGAAACGACCATACCATTGCTGCCAATTGTTCCTTCAACGCGCTGTGTTGCAGGGTGTTGCTTACAGGAAAAAATCAGCCAAACAGCAATCAGCAACAGGTATCGGCTGTGAAAAAGTAAACTTCTCATGTGCAAAATTTTAAACAGGTTCGGCTATAACAAAGATAACATTTCTACTCGGCGAAGGCAAAGGATTGAAAGTCAGGCGAACATTTTGCCCGTTGCTTCGCAGGCTGTTTGCCTGATGAAACTCACCTTGTTGGGCATGGCTCTGTCCTTTAAGAAAAGGTTCTGTGAAAATGTCATCAAATGTAGCTTTTTTATCCGATGTAATACCCAGAAAATCAGCAGTCGGTTGCGGACAGGCACTGAGTTGCTTGCTCTGGCGGTCAAATGCGAACAGGTATTTTCCTGTCGCTTGTCCGAGCATTTTTTGCAAAAAATCTAACTGCGTTTTGAGTACTTCCTCTTGTTGTTTACGAGCGGTGATGTCGTTTTGAATCGCAATGAAATTAGTTATTTCGCCCTTTTTATTGCGGATAGGCGTAATGTCTAGGCTCAACCAGTATTCGTTTTTATCTCTGCTGTAGTTGAGGATTTCCTCATGGAAAGGTTCGCCTTTTTGCAGCGCTTCGCGAATGCGGGCAATGGTTGCAGGATTAGTTTTGGGACCCTGTAGCAGTTGTCCGGGCTTTTTGTTGATTACCTCATTGATGGTGTAGCCTGTTATACGCGTAAAACTTTCATTGACCCATTGGGTATAGCCTTCCGCATCGGTGATGATAACAGCAGCGCCTACTTTGCTTGCTACCAGCGATAGTTGCTGGATTTGCTGTTCCATTTGCTTGGCATGGGTAATGTCCTGAATAGTGCCAAACAAACGGATGGTATTTTGGTAGAGGCGGATGGGTTTACAAGTGAAGCGCACCCATTTGCGGATACCACGAATAGGGATGGTTTGCAACTCAACATCAAAGGGTTCGCCTTTTTCGATAGCGCTGTCTAATACTTGTGTGAGATGCGTTTTGGCTTCTGCCTCAAAGTAATTGAGCCAACTTTCCCGCGAGGGTGCAAAGGAAGGTGCTGCATCGAAGATGTGGTAGGTTTCTTCCGTCCAGATATAGTGGCGGGTAACAGCATCGTACTCCCAGCCGCCTACACCTGTGCCTTCCTGCGTCTGTTCTAAAAGGTTGCGGTATTTTTTACTTTCCGTAATGTCGCGCACTAAGGTAAGTACAAATCGCTTGTCGTCTGCATCTGTGATACAAGACTTATTTTTGAAAGCATCTACTACCGTTCCGTTGCGGTGAAGCAACTTGTATTCGCCGCTTACTTTATTGCCTTCTAAGCAGAACCTGTGGCGTTCGTTGGCTTCTTTTCGGTTTTCGGGGGGTATAATGATAGTAAAATGCTGTCCGATAAGTTCATAGTTGTTATAGCCGAGCATCTGGCAAAGCCCGGGATTGACGCTGACAAATCGCCCTTGGGCATCGGTGATAGTAATTCCAATATCTGTCGTTTCAAATACGGCAGATATCATACGCTCGTTGTGGAGTTGCTTCTTTTGTGCGTGGCGTTCTAAGGTTACATCCAGTAGCGAAAGCGATACAACATTAATTTGCCCATTATCAGACTCTGCGGGGCTGTACTGGTAGCGATACCAGAGTTCGCGCTGCTGCTGAGGTGAGAATACGCGGCGCTCTCCGGATACATCTTCGCCCTTGAGCGCACGCGAGAAGTCCTTCTGAAACTCTTCCAGTTCGGTGGGGAGGAGATACTCCATGATATTTGCATTGGCGCGGATTTCCTTGCCTACCGTATTTTTTACCATCTCAACGGCGGGTTTGTTGAATGCAATAATGCGGTAGTTTTTATCTATCAGCATCGAAATCTGTAGGCTGTTATTGAGCAGCGCACGAATATTTTTTTCAGATTCGCGCAGTTGTTTTTCCTGCATCTCGAGGGCTTCGTTGGTGCTGCGCAGTTCAGCATAGGCAATCTGCATCTCCTCATTGGTAGATTGCAACTCTTCATTGGTTGTTTCTAATTCTTCATTGCCCGACTGTAGCTCCTCGTTTGCCGATTGTAGCTCTTCATTGAGCGCCTGCAACTCTTCGTTGCTTGTTTCCAATTCTTCGATGAAAGATTGTAGCTGCTCTTTGGTAGCTATTAGTTCTTGCTCAAGTTCTACAATGCGTTCGTTTTCGTTAAAATCCGCTGCTTTTTCGGGTACTATCACAGCTATTTTTTCAGGGTCTTGCTGCTCAAAAATGACCATGAAAAGCTCTTCGTGATGGCGCGAGTGAATCAACGGTTTGATGACAACGCGTACGAGAAAATCTTTATCGAAAAAACTAATTTTTCGAATAGGTGAAGAAATGGGGATGCGGTCCTTAACAGCTCTTGCAATATGTGTACGAAGATCTAACTGCAACTCCGGTTGTGCCATCTTGATGATATTAGCTGCCATTGTGCCTTGTTGCAGGCTTAGGAACAGACGCACGTCGCCGTGTACCTCCAAGATGTCCATATTGCTGTTGATCACCACGTAAGGATAGTCGAAGGTGTTATAGATCGTTTCTTTGACCATTTCCCTGATAGAAAGCGTAGGCAGGTCTTGCACCTCGACTGGTACAGTAGTTTTTAGGCGCGTAGCAAAAGGTGAAAAGCGCAGGCTGTGGATGCTGGTAGTATTTTTTCGCTGAAAGATTTTGTTGCGCCCATCTACGGTAGCAAACAGGTCTGAAAACTGCCCGATATTTTCCGATTTTCCCAAAAACAAGTAACCATTGGGGTTCAGCGCATAGTGGAACAGCGGCAGCACATGTTTTTGCAGCGCTGTACTGAAATAGATCAATAGGTTTCGGCAACTGATCAGATCCAGTTTGACAAATGGCGGGTTGTTAGTAACGTCGTGTTTGGAAAACAGTACCATCGAGCGGATGCGCTTAGTTAGCCTGTATTCGTTTCCCTCACGTACAAAAAAGGTATCAATGATAGGCTGTTCAACATGAATCATTGATTGTTCGCCGTAGCTGCCCCTTCGCGCATGAGCAATGGCGCGGTCGTCTATGTCTGTTGCAAAAATTTGTATGTTGTAGTTAGTGATTTTGTTACCCAGCATTTTGGCAAGCAGGATAGCAATAGAATAAGGTTCTTCGCCGCTTGCGCAGCCCGGTACCCAGATTCTAATACTTTCTCCCAAGCTTTTAGATGAGATTATTTTCCCCAGATATTTCTCTAATTCTGCAAAGGCTTCTGTATCGCGAAAGAAGTTTGTAACACCAATCAGGATCATTTTGAAAAGTGTTTCAATCTCTTCCGGGTGCGACTCTATGTAGCTCAGGTAGTCGTCTATGTTTACTAATTTGAGCATATCTAAGCGCTTTTCTAAGCGCCTAAGGATAGTCGTGGGTTTGTACAGCGAAAAGTCAGTACCTGTTTTTTTGGACAGCAGTTTAAATATCTGCTGTAGGCTGTCTGTCTTGATTTCAGGTAGGCGAACGGTGATTGCAGAAGGACGCTGTAAGTTTTCAGGATCTTCAGTGTAGTTAAGTAGTTCTTCACCGATTTTGTCGGGGGTGAGAATCACATCTACTTGTCCTGTTTCTATGGCAGCCATAGGCATTCCGTCGTATTTGGCTGTCTGTGGATCTTGCACAATCGTGTATCCGCCCAACGACTTGATCCTTTTCATTCCTTTAGCACCGTCCGAACCTGTACCCGACAGGATGACCCCAATGGCAAACTGGCGGCGGTCTTCGGCAAGCGAAAGAAAGAAATTGTCTATAGAGGGTTTGGGCCCTACCGAAAGAATGGGTTTGCTCAGATGCAGGATGCGCTGCTCAATCGCTATTTCGCTATCCGGCGGGGTGATATAGACCTTGCCCGCCTCTACGGGGATACCATTTTTGATTTCTACAACGTCCCATGTGGTATGCTTGCGCAGCAGTTGCACCAGCATACTTTTGTAAGTGGGACTCAAGTGCTGCACAACAATAATGGCAAGATTAGTTGTCGCCTGTGTAGGAAGATGCGAAAGTAATTCTGAAATAGCCTCCAAACCACCCGCCGAGGCGCCGATACCGGCAATGAACAGCGGGTCATTTGTTATAAGAGAATCATTTTGCTGCTTTTCGGACAAAGTTGTTGTACGCTTCTTGGACATAACCGGAAAATTGAGGGCGCGACCCGCTTTTCAGGCGCATATTTAATACCTTTGTAAAATAAGAAATTAAAAAGTCATTATGCAATTTAACATTAAGTCGGTTCTTGTTGCAAGTATGCTCGCAACCGTATCTTATGCTGCCGAGCTTCGTGCAGAACGAATTATCTCACCAACCCTTTTGTTCTTCTATCAGGATACCCTGCAAAAAGCGCCTAAGAACTGGTTCAATATGGATCGCGACGAAGACGGTATCATGGGCGTAAGTACCGAAAAAGCCTATGCAGAACTGCTGAAAGGTCGCACATCTAAAACCGTTGTCGTTGCCATCATAGACTCCGGAGTAGATGTAGAACACGAAGACCTGAAGGGAAACATTTGGACAAACCCTAAAGAAATACCGGGCAACGGTATAGACGACGACAATAACGGCTACATAGACGACATACACGGCTGGAATTTTCTGGGTGGTAAAGATGGCAAAAACGTGCATCAAGATACCTACGAGCTGACCCGCATTTACAAGAAACTAAAAGCACGTTTCGACGGTAAAACTGAAAATGACATCAGTGCCGCAGAAAAAGCAGACTACAAATACTATCAAGAAGTCCAAACCAAATTCAACGAAAAATTGTCTGAGATGCGTTCCGGCATGGAACAATTCTCCATTTTCAGCGAAATGTACCGCAAAAGCGTTCGCCTGCTCAAGGCCTATGCCGATACAGACGAACTAAGCCCTGAAACGGTACAAGACATCGAAAGCAAGGATGAGCGCATTATGGCTGCTAAAAGTATTTTTATGCAAGCCGCTATCTTCGACTTAGATGAAGAGCGCTTAGCAGAAGCCGAAGAATACTACAGCAACGGCGTAAAATACGGCTACAATCTTGATTTCGATCCTCGCCCGATCGTAGGGGATAACTACGACGATAAAACCGAGCGTTTCTATGGCAACAACGACGTGAAAGGTCCTGATGCCGGACATGGCACGCACGTAGCAGGCATTGTAGCGGCTGTTCGCAACAACAACCTCGGCATAGACGGCATTGCAACCGATGTGAAGATTATGGCAATTCGTGCCGTTCCCGACGGCGACGAGCGCGACAAAGACGTAGCCAACGCAATCCGCTATGCAGTAGACAACGGCGCACAAATTGTTAATATGAGTTTCGGCAAGCAGTACACTACCGACAAAGCAGTTGTAGATGCAGCTATTCGCTATGCCGAAGAGCGCGGGGTATTGCTCATCCACGCAGCCGGCAACGAATCCATGAATACTGATAAAACCAACTTCTATCCGCAGCGCAACTACGACAACGGCAAAAAAGCAGCTAACTGGTTAGACATCGGTGCGCTTTCATGGCGCGGCGGCGAAATGGCAGTTGCAGAGTTTTCCAACTATGGAAAAAATACAGTAGATGTATTCGCGCCCGGTGTAGATATCCTCTCCACCATGCCCGATCAGGGGTATAAAGTGCAAAGTGGAACTAGCATGGCATCGCCCGTAGCTGCCGGCGTAGCAGCACTCGTGTTGTCGTATTTTCCACATCTGACCGCCGTACAGTTGCGCGAAGTTCTGATGAAAAGTGCCGTAAAAATGGATCAGCAAGTAAAAGTACCCGGCAGCGATGAAACAGCAAAATTCAGCAGTTTATCCATTACCGGTGGTGTGGTAAATGCTTACAAAGCAATTCAGGAGGCAGCTAAAATCAAAGTTCCCAAGAAGTAGCCCTCTGCCCGTTGGTCATTATTTGTAAATGAGCAACGCACTGATTAATTTTGCAATCAACTTAAGAAGTTCTTCTATAGGGGGGTATTTGTCCCCCTATTCTTTTTTGAGCATATGGAGTTGCAGGAAAAGATTGCCCAATACGTTGAATCATTGCTGGAGGAGGGTTACTTCCTTGTGGAAGTTATTTTCAATGATAAAGGCGGCGGGCGACCGCGCCTGACCGTCCTGCTCGACGGCGACAAGGGAATCAACATAGATCAATGTGCAAGTGTCAGCCGCCGTTTGGCTGCATGGTTAGAAGAGCAGGACTTGATTAAGACAGCCTATTTGTTAGAGGTGTCTTCTCCCGGCATAGGGCAGCCTCTGAAGCTGCTTAGACAATACTATGCCAACATTGGGCGCACCCTGAAAGTAGAGACAGTTGCAGGGATTACGCACAAAGGCAGATTAGAACAAGTAGCTGAAGACGCGCTCGTGTTAGCTCCTTTACCTGTCAAAAAGCCCAAAAAGGCTAAGGCTGCCGAACCGGAACAACCCGTTCAGATTCCCTTCGCTCATATCAGCAAGGCAGTAGTAGAAATTTCTTTTGATTAAATAAAAATTAGCGATACAAAAATGGAGACCGGATTATTGATAGAGTCATTCAAGGAGTTTGCTAGTCAAAAATCCATTGATCGGCCTACGATGGTGCGCATTCTGGAAGATGTTTTTCGTACCATGATTCGGAAAAAATATCTTTCCGATGAGAACTTTGATGTGATTGTCAATATTGATAAGGGCGATTTAGAAATCCTGCACTACCGCGAGGTAGTAGCTGACGATGCACCTGAATACGATGAAAACAGGCAGATCAGACTTAGCGATGCGCGCAAAATAGACGAAGATTTTTCTGTAGGCGAAGAGGTTGCAGAAAATATTAAGATAGAAGATTTCGGCAGACGTATTGTGCAGACCGCCCGCCAGACGCTCATCCAAAAGATTAAAGACCTTGAAAAAGACAACCTGTTCAATAAGTACAAGGTACTTGTAGGTCAGATTGTTACTTGCGAGGTTTATCAGGTGCTGGGTCGTGAGGTTATCCTACGCGATGCACAGGGCAACGAACTTGTACTGCCCCGTGCCGAGCAGATCCAGAAAGATCGTTTCCGCAAAGGCGAACCTGTTCGCGCCATCGTACACCGCGTAGAGATGGTCAACGGCAACCCGCGCATCATCCTGTCGCGCACATCGCCAATCTTTCTGGAGCGCCTGTTCGAGCAGGAAGTTCCCGAGGTTTACGACGGCATCATTACCATTCGCAAAACTGTTCGCGAACCGGGCGAGCGCGCCAAAGTAGCCGTAGAATCCTACGACGATCGCATAGATCCGGTAGGTGCCTGCGTTGGTATGAAAGGTTCGCGTATCCACAGCATTGTCCGCGAACTTTGCAATGAAAATATTGACGTAATCAATTACACCGATAATATCGAACTCTTTATTCAGCGTGCCCTCAGTCCTGCGAAAATATCCAGTATTAAAATTGATGAGGAAAACTCCCGTGCGGCAGTGTTCCTCAAACGCGATCAGGTATCCCTTGCTATCGGTAAAGGCGGTCAGAATATCAAGCTCGCAAGTAAATTAGTGGGCTTGGAAATAGACGTATTCCGCGAACTGACCGACGCAGACGAGGAGGAAGAAGATGTAGAATTGACAGAATTCGCCGACGTACTGGACGAGTGGGTAATCGAAGAATTCACCAAGATAGGTTTGGATACAGCCCGCAGTGTATTAAGTATGAGCCGCGACTACCTCGTGAAGAAAACCGAACTGGAAGAAGAAACAGTGGATTTTGTGTTGGAAGTACTCAGAAAGGAGTTTGAATAGCACTTAACCAGTTTTTATATGTCTCTTTCCTGATTTTTGAATTTTTTACCAGCTAAATCTGTTACTCTTACAACCGCTTTTTTGAAGGGGTGTTAAAAAAAGCTAATTTTGTAGCACTTTGATAACTACAGACCACGACAGAGGTTACTCACGAATTATTTATGACAGAAAGTAAAACATATAGGCTTGGGCAAGTAGCCCGTAATTTTGGTGTAACTACCACTATGCTTGTTGATTTTTTGGCAGGCAAAGGGGTAAAAGTGGATAACAATCCAAATACTAAGATTACGGCAGAACAATATGCAATGGCCGAAAAAGAATTTGCTGCATCGGCAGCAGTGAAGAAAGAAGCCTCCAATTTGCATATTGGCAAGTCGTATAGTGAAAATATTGTCATTAGTTCTGAGCATCAAACCGACCACCGTAAAGATGATGAAGAATACGAGGAAAATGTAATTAGTATCAAGACTTCGTCTTATGTACCACATGCTAAACCTAAGAAGGAAACAGCAACAGAAAAACAGCCCGAAAAGACAACACCCGAAAAAATTTCCTCTAAGCCAAGCGGTTTGAAGATCTTGGGTAAAATAGACTTGGCTACTAAAAAAACAGTACCTGTTGCCGAAGAAAAGCAGGTAGTTACTGAGTCGCAGCCGCTTGTTGAAAAGTCTGCTACCTCAAAGCCCAAACCCGAACAGCCTGTAGCAGAAGTAGTCAAGCCACAGATAGAGCCTGCCGTTAAACAAGAATCTGCCGTTGCCAAAGTACAACAGGAAACTAAACCGGATCTTAAAAAAGAGCCTATTGTAAGCAATCCTACTCCAATCGTTGAGCAACCCAAAGTGGAAGTTATTGAAGAGAAGCCTAAGCTACAGTCAGAGCAGCCTGTAGTAGCTACTGACGTGCCGGTAGCTGACGGTTTGGCAGGCAAAAGCGTGATCCGTGCAGAAGCAGAGAAACTACAAGGACTAAAGGTACTCGGTAAAATAGAACTGCCGCTCGACAAGGACAAGAAAAAGCCCAAGCCGATCGCTTCTTCCGACGAGAAAGACAAAAACAAGCGCAAACGCAAGCGTATCAAAAACAACACCGGCAATCCTGTGAAGCCTGATGCACCTGCGGCAGGTTCGCAGCAAAAAACGGGAGGACGGCAGCAGCAAAGCGGCAATCGTTCCAATACCAATCAGCGTCCTTTGCATGGCAAAAAGGGCAGCATTGAAAAAGCTGCACCAATGAAGGAAGAGATTTCTGAGAAGGAGGTGCAGGAAAATATCAAAAATACGCTGGCAAGACTCACAGGCACCAACACACGTCAGCAGATTATCAAAAAGCAGATTAAGCGCGACAAGCGCCAAGCCAGCGCTCGTAGGCACGAAGAGCAAATAGGACAAGAGAAGAGCAACGTATTGCAGGTAACAGAGTTTATTTCTGCCAACGACCTTGCCAATTTGATGGGCGTTTCAGTCAATCAGATTATTGCCAAATGTCTCTCCTTTGGTATGTTCGTAGCAATTAACCAGCGTCTGGATGCTGAGGCAATTACAATTATTGCCGATGAGTTTGGCTTTGATGTGGAGTTTATTTCTGCCGAACAGGAAATTGCTGCCGAGCAGGAGCAAGAAGAAGATGAGAGTGCTTTGCTACCACGTGCGCCTATCGTTACCATCATGGGGCATGTTGACCACGGTAAAACCTCATTACTGGACTACATTCGCAAGTCTAAAGTTGTCGAGGGCGAGGCAGGTGGTATTACGCAGCATATTGGTGCATACGACGTAATAACCAAGAGCGGCAAACGCATTGCTTTCCTTGATACTCCCGGCCATGAAGCCTTTACTGCCATGCGTGCAAGGGGAGCAAAACTTACCGACGTGGCTATTATTGTAATAGCTGCCGACGACGACGTAATGCCACAAACCAAAGAAGCGATCAACCACGCACAGGCAGCAGGTGTACCGATTGTTTTTGCGATCAATAAGATAGACAAGCCCGAAGCCAGACCTGAAAAAATCAAGGAATCGCTAGCCAAGCTCAACTTCTTGGTAGAAGACTGGGGCGGAAAGTACCAAAGTCAAGAAATATCTGCCAAAAAAGGCATTGGTGTAGATGAACTATTAGAGCGCGTACTGCTCGAAGCCGAAATGCTCGATTTGAAGGCCAATCCTAATAAACTTGCCGTAGGTACAGTAATCGAAGCCTCCCTTGACAAGGGTAAAGGCTATGTGGCAACCGTCATGATCCAGTCCGGTACACTGCGCAAAGGCGATGTAATCTTAGCCGGCGCTCACTACGGACGCGTGAAAGCACTAATGGATCATCGCGGTAAAATCCTCAAAGAGGCAGGGCCTTCTACTCCTGTACAAGTCTTGGGTTTGAACGGTGCACCACAGGCAGGTGATAAGTTCAATGCAATGGAGTCGGAGCGAGAGGCAAAAGAAATTGCTACCAAACGCGAGCAGATCCTGCGCGAACAAAGCATCCGAGCTACTAAGCGTACAACGCTGAGCGACTTGGGTCGTCGTATTGCATTAGGCAACTTCAAACAGCTCAATATTATTGTAAAAGGCGATGTGGACGGCTCAGTAGAGGCGCTTGCAGATTCATTGTTGAAACTATCTAACGAGGAAATCGAAGTTAATATCATTAGCAAAGGCGTAGGTCAGATTTCCGAGTCCGATGTGTTACTCGCTGCTGCTTCCGATGCGATTATCATCGGCTTTCAGGTACGCCCTTCGGTAAATGCTCGCAAGATGGCGGAAAAAGAGCAGGTAGAAATACGCCTGTACTCTATCATCTATACAGCCATTAACGAAGTGAAAGATGCGATGGAGGGGCTGTTGGCACCAACCATCGAGGAGGTTATCTTGGGTAATGCAGAAGTGCTACAGGTGTTCAAAATACCTAAAGTTGGCAATATTGCAGGTTGCCGTGTAACAGAGGGACAGATCAAACGGAATTCGCGCGTGCGCGTTATCCGCGATGGTATTGTTGTGTATGGAGGCGAGAAAGGTATCGGCGAACTTGCCTCGCTGCGCCGCGAGAAAGAGGATGTGAGTGAAGTGAAATCCGGCTACGAGTGCGGTATCGGCATCAAAAACTTCAACGATATTAGGCCAGGCGACATCATAGAAGCCTACGAAGAACGCGAAATCAAACGCAAGTTGGTTTAGCAACGAACGGTTTTGTACAAATAGACGATCTTGCTTGCAGTAAGAAGCAGAATTACTTTTTGAGCAGGAAAATCATTCGGTCGCTTTCCTGCGTATAATGATTGAGATTATAGTCGCCCCACAGTTGGATCAATTCCAGCCCGGCAGCCTTGAAATAGCGCATAAAATCAGCATACCCAATTGCCATGAGTCGTTCCTGAAAGTGAAATGCGCGGTTTTGATCAGTGAAGCGAATATCTTTGATGATAAATCGGTTTTCAAGACGCTTGCTGATTTCAAATCGAATATTGTCTATTTCCTTGTACTCTATTGGCTTGAGTTGAGCAATAACTTTTGCTGTATTCATGAAGTCAATCACCATGCGCCCGCCTTTTTGCAGATTATCAGCTGCTGCTTTCAGTGTTTGCAAGTTTTCTGCATCCGTTTCAAAATAGCCAAAACTGGTAAATAAATTTACCAGCAATGTAAAATACTCTTTGCGGAATACATGCCGCTTATCGTGCCTGAAAAATTGCAGCCGCTCGTTGGCAAACTGTTGCGCGTAGCGAATATTCTTCTCGGCGAGATCTACTCCTATAACATCAAAGCCTTTCTGGTTGAAATAAATCGAATGCCTGCCTTTTCCGCAGGCGAGGTCTAAAATTTTATCTGTCGTATTAATTTGCAGCTTATGGCAAAGATTGTCAATCAATAGTCGAGCTTCGCTGTCGTCGCGGTGTTTGTACAGGATATGATAATAGGGCGAATTAAACCACTCGTCAAACCATTCGCTATCCGATAGATCCATTATGTGTGTGGTTGAATGTGAAAATCTTCCTGCAAAGATATTACAGTCTAATGCTATCTTAGTTGCCGATTGTCTGCTAAATTTGCCTGTAGTGATGCACACATCACAGCAAAAATGTATGCGAATTTCTGCAATAGTGGCAGTTGCCGATAACGGCGTGATCGGTTATAAGGGGGAATTGCCATGGCATCTGCCTGCTGACCTGCAATATTTCAAGCGTTTGACTACAGGACACCATATCCTGATGGGGCGTAAAACTTTCCAGTCTATCGGCAGGCCGCTTCCCGGGCGCACCTCACTGGTAGTTTCGCGGACTCCCGGTTTAGTACTTGCCGGTGCGCAAACCTTTACGCATATACAAGATGCTATTTGGGAGGCGCAGCGCCGCGGCGAGGAAGAGCTTTTTATTATTGGTGGGGCAGAGATATTTGCCGCTGCCATGCCTTTCCTACATCGTCTCTACCTGACAGAGGTGCATGCCACTGTGCAAGGCGATGTGTACATGCCGCCAATAGGAGAAGATTGGGTAGAAATGCAGAGAGAATCGCGTCCGGCAGACGCAAAAAACACTTATCCTTATACCTTTGTTACATTAGTACGCAATTTCAGCTGATATGGAAAATCGGACGTTACAAATACCCTTAATGGCAGATCTGGCTGCGCGAGGCAAAACCCCCGAAGTATTATTTTGGGTAGGCTGTGCAGGCTCTTTTGATGATCGTTACAAGCGCGTTACACGGGCAATGGTGAAAATTCTTAACAAGGTAAACATCAGTTTTGCCGTTTTAGGAACAGAAGAGTCTTGTACGGGCGACCCTGCCAAACGTGCAGGCAACGAGTTCCTTTTTCAAATGCAGGCACTGAGCAACATTCAGGTAATGAATGGCTACGGCATTAAAAAAGTAGTAACTGCCTGTCCGCATTGTTTCAATACGATCAAGAACGAGTATCCTTCGCTGGGTGGTAATTACGAAGTTATCCACCACTCGGAGTTTTTGCAGCAGCTGATCAATCAGGGCAAAATCCGCATGAAAGAAGGTGGCGATTTCAAAGGTAAAAAAATCACTTACCACGATTCCTGCTACCTAGGACGTGCCAACGACATTTACGAAGCGCCTCGGCAGGTGTTGGAGGCTTTAGACGCCGAACTGGTAGAGATGAAACGCAGCCGCAGCAAAGGTCTGTGCTGCGGTGCCGGCGGTGCGCAGATGTTCAAGGAAGCAGAAAAAGGCAAAAAAGAAGTCAATATCGAACGGATAGAAGAAGCGCTCAATACAGGCGCAGAGGTAATTGCAGCGGCTTGTCCTTTCTGCATCACGATGATGAGCGACGGGGTAAAAAATAAGAATCGCGAAGCAGATGTTCGCGTACTCGACCTCGCCGAGTTGATAGAAGCAGGCCTATGAGTAACTTCAGCGACAGCAATCCGGTTGTTTGGGTACATCTTTGGTTGTGCGTACAAGCCCCTGTTTTACCAAAAAAAGATAAACTTCTTGTCCGTTAACCATAGATGTGTCGTATTTGACGGTCAGTTGTCGGGTTTGCGGCTGAAAATCTATCCAATAAACTCCTTTCTCTTTAGTGAGGCTGTCCCGAATCATCTGAATGCAGGGTGCGCAGTCAGTAACAAGTTTAATATTGCGCTCTTCCAACTTAATGCAGGCGCCCAGCAAGAGTACACTAGCCAATGCGAGCCAGTGAAATCGGGAAAAAAATTGAAACAAACCCTCGTTGCTTGTCGGTAAAAACTTGGTCATAGAGCATTGATCCTTTACAAGACAAATATTGTCTTTTTTGGCGGGAAGTTGCTGTTAAAGCTATAAATTTGCTTATTACACAAGCATTTTTTAACTCATGAAATTTGGCGTAGTAGTATTTCCCGGTTCGAATTGCGACGATGACATGGTTTTTGCGCTCGGTCAGGTGCTGGGGCAGCCCACAGTAAAATTATGGCACAAATCGCACGATCTTGAGGACTGTGATTGTATTGTTTTGCCCGGTGGTTTTTCCTATGGCGACTATCTGCGTTCAGGCGCTATTGCAAGGTTTTCGCCAATTATGAGCGAGGTAATTGCACATGCCAACAGAGGTGGTTATGTGATAGGTATTTGCAACGGCTTCCAAATCCTGACCGAGTCGGGCTTGCTTCCGGGCGCTTTATTGCGCAACACCAACCGCCAATACATTTGCAAAAATGTTTATCTCAGACCAATGACGGGTAATTCCCTGCTCACACAAGGGCTAGACCTGAACAGAGTCTACCAAATTCCTATTGCACACGGCGAGGGGCGCTATTACGCTCCTGCCGAGTTGCTCGAACAGCTCCAAGCCAACGAGCAGATATTATTTAAATACTGCGACCACACAGGTGCCGTTACCGAAGCAGCCAATCCGAACGGTTCACTTGAGAACATTGCAGGCATTTGCAACGCAACACGTAACATATTTGGCATGATGCCACATCCCGAGCGCGCCTGTCACCCCATGTTGGGCAATACAGATGGCTATGCGCTGCTCCAGTCCATGATTGAAAAGATATTGATATGAAGTTAAATCAGCCCGATGAGTTCCAGCAGCTCATTCGTAGTGGCGAATCGCTTACACTGGAATTTAAACAAACCGCCTCAAATCCTGAGAAAATAGCCAAAACTTTGGTAGCTTTCGCCAATACATTGGGCGGAGTGTTGGTGATTGGCATAAGCGATCAGAAAGAGGTAATTGGGATAGACCCCGAAGAGGAGAAATTTTCCTTGCAGCAGGCAGCCCTTAGCCACTGTCTGCCACCTATACATATTACCTATACAGAGGTAGAACTCGAGGAGAAAACGGTGCTTTTAGCAGAAGTAGCAGCAGACTCAACACCTCATTACTACACTAAAGGGGGAACAACAGGGCAGCAATTTTACATGCGTAGCGGTAGTAGAAATCAACTGATTATGAAGGACAGATAGGTCATATACGTATTTTTCGATGGGGAGTTGCGCAAAAATTGTAAGATAAAATTTGGACAAAGGTTTTTTTCTTGATTTATTTGCCTCCAAGTGATAGAGGCCGCGTGTCCTTTAAGATAAAAATCAGAGGAGAGATGGCCGAGTGGTTTAAGGCGCTCGCCTGGAAAGCGGGTATACCCCAAAAGGGTATCGGGGGTTCGAATCCCCCTCTCTCCACAATCCATGCCGAAAGCTGGCAAGGATTAGGCAACATCAATTCAATTTGTTAATATTCAAAATTAAAGACCGAAAAATTGTTTGCTTTTATGAAAAACCTGTTCAAACACTTGTTTATCACGCTTGCCGTGGTGTTTTCATGTACATTTGTCGCGGTGGCGCAGAATGAGGAAGAGCCCGTAACAACAGGATCAGATTCGTCGGTTACGGCCCCCGCGGTTGAAGAAGCCCCAGCTGCAATCGAAGAAATAGCGCCTCCCGCAGAAGAGCAGTCTTTTCACCAAGTACTGAAACAAAAATTCATTGAAGGTGATCCTTCTTGGATGACTCCGGTATTACTCTGCCTGATCATTGGTCTGGCAATCAGTTTGGAGCGCGTGATTACATTGAATCTTGCCACTACTAATACAGAAAAGCTGCTGAGCGATGTTGAAAAAGCATTGAGTAGCGGCGGTATTGAAGCTGCACGTAAAGTTACAGCAGCTACCAAAGGCCCTGTAGCTTCTATTTTCACGCAAGGACTGCTGCGTGCCGGCGAAGGTGTGGAAATGGTAGAAAAATCAGTAGTAGCTTATGGTTCTGTAGAAATGAGCCGTTTGGAAAGAGGTCTGGTTTGGATTTCGCTTTTCATCGCACTTGCACCTATGTTGGGTTTCTTGGGTACGGTAGTTGGTATGATCGGTGCCTTCGATGCGATCGAAGCAGCCGGTGATATTTCCCCTTCACTCGTGGCAGGTGGTATCAAGGTGGCTCTTTTGACTACGGTAGCAGGTCTGATTGTAGCTATTATCCTCCAAATTTTGTATAATTACTGTGTATCTAAAATTGATGCTATCGTGGGTCAAATGGAAGATGCTTCAATCGCCCTTGTTGATACCATTGTGAAATATCAGCAAGGCAAATTAGCATAGTCCGCTTGAAAAATTATTGTTGTTGTAACTTAAACCACAGATAGATTGTTATGGAAGATTATGGATGGGTGGGCGGAGCGCTCTACGTTATGTACATTTTGCTCTTCATTGCTGTAGCAGCGGCTGTTATACTGCCTATTATCAAGTCATTAAGTCAGCCTAAAACGCTGATTCGTTCAGGTATTGGCATTGGGATTCTTTTATTGCTGTTTTTTGTTTGCTATGTAGTAGCTGATGATACAGTACTTAAAAATAAAGCATACGAAGGCATAAGTGAAAATACATCTAAGATGATCGGTGCCAGTTTGTTGATGTTGTACACAATGTTCATCGCTGCCATAGTTGCCGTAGTTTATTCGGAAGTGAGTAAGTTTTTTAAATAATCTGTTGCTATGAAGAAAAAATCAAGGTCAGCACCCGAGATCAATGCAAGTTCGATGGCAGATATCGCCTTTTTGCTGCTGATCTTCTTCCTTGTAACTACTACCATCGCATCTGATAAAGGCTTGTCTATCTTGTTGCCGCCTAAAAACGACCAACAGTTAGACATCAAGATGAAAGAAAGAAACATCTTCAAAGTCTTTATCAACTCTAACAACCAGTTGCTGGTAGAAGAGCAGTTGATGTCAGTAAATCAGGTAAAAGAAGCAGCTAAGAAGTTCATCAGCAATAACGGTCGCGATCCGAAGTCTTCTGAAAGCCCACAGGCAGCTGTTGTTTCGCTGAAAACTGACCGCGGTACAAAGTACGAAGTCTATATTGCAGTGATGGATGAGTTGAAGAAAGCTTACAACGAATTGCGTGCAGCTTATATGGGAATTACTATTAACGAGTATCTGGAAATAGAGAATGACCCTAAGAAGCAAAATGCTAAGTTTGAAGAAGCTAAAAAGGCAATTCCTTACCAGCTTTCTGAGGCAGAACCTACTAATGCAGGTGGTAATTGATAGATCAGTCGTAATTATCTCACTATTAAAAGACGTTTGCCATGTCAAAATTTAGCAAGAAAGGAAAAGATACGCCGAAGATATCAACCTCTTCTCTGCCTGACATTATCTTCATGCTACTGTTTTTCTTCATGGTAACAACCGTGTTGAGGGAAACAGAGTTGAAAGTGCAGAATAGGCTGCCCAAAGCTACCCAGCTACAAAAGTTAGAAAAGAAGTCGCTGGTAAGTTACATCTATATCGGGAAACCGAAAGATACGGAAAAGTATGGTGTTGAGCCACGTATTCAGGTAAACGATGTACTGATTACTCCGAAGGAGATACCAAATTTTGTTTATGCTGAGAAAGACAAGCTAGATGAAGTTGAACGCGATAAGATTACGATGTCTCTCAAAGTTGATATTGATGCAAAAATGGGCATCATTTCCGACGTAAAACAACAACTTCGCGAGGCAGAAGCTCGCAAAATTAACTACTCAAGCGTACAGGCAGTAGATAAGGAATAGTACCTGCTACACAGCCTTAGTTGTTGATGTGAGAATCAAGTTAGTAAACAATTAATCCTGACAGGTTAGCCAAGCCTGTCGGGATTTTTTTTAATCCTTTTGCAATGTTAATTGGTATTGCCATTGTTTATGCGTTGCTGGTAGCAGCGTTGTGCTATGGCTGGCATCGCACAGAGTTTCCTGCACACAAGGCTGCAAGTGATGAAGGTTTGAGTATCATAGTAGCGATGCGCAACGAGGCGCTGAATATTCCACAACTGTTGGCTTGTCTGCGTATGCAAGTGTTTGATGGGCAATTAGAAATCATATTGGTAGACGATCACTCTACGGATGCGTCGGTAGCTATTGCTCGGGCCTGCGCAGTTGAATTCCCTTATCCGCTTCGCATCATTACCAGTTTGGGGCAGGGTAAAAAAGCTGCTATCAGTACAGGACTTGCCTGTGCGCAGTTCTCGCTCATCCTTACAACGGATGCAGACTGCCAAATGGGCAGGCTGTGGGCACAGACGATGTATGCTGCCCTCCAAACACCTGGCACTAATCTGGTTACAGGGATTGTGAAAATAGCCCCGACAGGTACATGGGCCGCTCGCTTTCAGGCAATTGAACTGGCGGCGCTAATGGGCAGTACAGCGGCATTTGCTACATGGAAAATGCCTAACATGGGCAATGGAGCTAACTTAGGCTATCGAAAGGCGGTTTTTGATAAAATTGGCGGGTATGCAACTTCTGCCCACATTGCTTCGGGCGATGATGAGTTCCTAATTCAACAGGTACATCAGGCAGCACCCGGCTCGGTTCGGTTTGTCAAAGATGAAAAGGCAATAGTTTGCACTGCGCCTCAGGCAGACTACAGATCCTTGCTGATGCAGCGCAGGCGCTGGGCTGCCAAATGGAATCAGGGGCGGCCTTTGCGCGTGTGGGGAGTAGCCCTTATGGTAGGACTTTTTCACCTTTACTGGGCGCTGTTGCCTATTGGAATACTGTTCCTGCCTGAACAGCATTTGGAGATAATCGCTGCGTTTAGCTTAAAATTAATAGCCGAATATGTATTTTTGAAATGCGTATTGAGCTTTATTCGACAGGAGATGCTTGTGCCTTACATTTTTCCCTTGCAAACTTGCTATAGCTTTTATGTAGTTTGGGTTGGATTGCAGGCAACTCGTGGCGGATATGTTTGGAAGGAAAGAGTTTTTACCCGTTAATCAATTCAAATAATTGAAAGAGGATCTGCAAAATACGCCATCTTATTATATCCGGCAGAAATTGCAAAGTAATAAACTGGCAATGGCAAGCCTTTTTCTGATCGTGTTTGCTATGCTGTCGAGCATATTTGCCTACTTTATCATGCCCGACCATTCGCCTGATGCGAACGAAAGCATGTCCGAAATACGGAAACAATATCCTCTGTTTCGGGCAAAAGTGGTTAGCATTGCGATGAACAACGAGCGCAAGACCCCCTCTTTTTGGGAGCGTATGATGAGCGGCGCTGAGCCTAAGTACAAAAAATATGCAGTCAGCGACGTAAGACTGAACAACGATTCGGTTTATATTCGGCTGTACGTAGCAAGCATAGAAAGTATCAGGGGGCGCTCTTTTGGCAGAACTGCCGATACGCTTAACAACGAACCGTCTTTATACAAACAGGTTTACGATCATGTCTATTCGCTGGTAGATGCTACCCGTGCGGTTTATCCAATGGCCTCAAATAAGTTAGGGGCAAGCTATCCGGGTAATTTTTATGTTCGGGGCGATACAGTAGTATATCTGGACATCAACGAGCAGATACGGACGGAAAGCATGAGCCGCTTGCGCAACGAGTTCCTCCAAAAACAGATCGAAGATCGCATCTTTTATCTGGGAACAGACAGGCAGGGACGCGACATGCTGAGCAAGGTGATTCTTGGAACGCGGATCTCGCTGCTCATTGGCATAGCATCGGTAGTTATTTCGCTGCTTCTCGGAGTAGTGCTAGGTGCGCTTGCAGGGTATTTTGGCGGCGCTACCGACCACATCATCATGTGGCTAATGACGGTCGTTTGGTCAATTCCGAGCATCATGCTGGTTATTGCTATCAGGATTGCGCTGGGCAGCAAAGGGCTGTGGGTCGTGTTCGTAGCTGTTGGGCTGACAACATGGGTAGAGATTGCGCGAATTGTTCGCGGGGAGATCCTTGCCATCAAGGAGAAACTCTACATAGAGGCTGCACGCGCCTTTGGATACTCACACTGGCGGATTATTTATTATCATATTCTCCCCAATATCTTTGGTTCTATCATTGTGCTTGCATCTTCCAACTTTGCTACTGCCATCATCTTAGAGGCCGGCATGAGTTTTCTGGGTATCGGCGTACAGATCCCGACCCCATCGTGGGGCAACATGATCTACGAGGCATATGCAACCATCAATTCGCTGCACTGTGAACACCTAATCGTCATTCCATGTGTAGGCATGGGCATTCTGGTACTTGCCTTTAACTTTCTTGGCAATGGATTGCGCGATGCCTACGATCCAAAAATTCTGGTTTCAAAAAACAAGTAACGCCAATGGAGAACGCCTCTGCTGAATTAGAACTGCAAATGAAAGAGATGCAACTCAATGCATTATTTGAAACCATTCAGGCAATCAATGAAAACGCATCGGAAGAGCAGTTGTTCCGTATCTACAAACTTACCTTGCAGGCAAGCCCCTACATCAAGAAATTGGCTTTATATGTCTGCGAAGATGGGCGATGGGATTGCAAAACATGGTACGGTTTGCCGACTGACAGCGTCTTGCAACTGCCGCAATGCGTTACTACTATTCGCGAAGTTAGCGCGTTACAGACTGACGATCCGCATTTCTCAATCTTTAACTACGTACTGCCCGTTCGGCACAAAGATGTTGTGCTGGCTTATGTACTGATTGATTCTACACAAGACATACGGGATCTGAACTTTCTGGCAACGCTAAGCAACATTATTATCGTTGCTATTGAGAATAAGAAACTGGCGCGCAAGCAAGCACAACAGGAAGCCTTCCAGCGGCAGCTTAATATTGCCAAAGACGTACAGTCGCTGTTGTTCCCAAAAACGCTGCCCTACAACGAACGGCTACAGATTGTTGCCAGCTACCAACCTCACCACAGCGTAGGAGGCGACTACTACGATTATATTGATACAGGCAACGACAAGTTTTTAGTTTGCATTGCCGATGTATCGGGCAAGGGCGTACCCGCAGCCATACTCATGTCTAACTTTCAGGCAGCGCTACGCATTCTTGTGCGTGAGGGTAAAGAGCTGACCTATATCATAGAAACACTCAATCAACTTATCCTTGAAAACTCGCGCGGAGAAAACTATATCACCGCGTTCTTTATGGAGTATGATTTCAAGGTGCGGACACTGACCTATGTGAATGCCGGGCATAATCCGCCTTTCCTTTTTCTGCCCGACGGGCAGATGGAGCATTTAGAAGAGGGGACAACTATTCTGGGCGGATTTAAGAAACTGCCTTTTCTGCATGTTACTGTCCGGAAAGAGATGACAGACTTCCTACTTTTTTGCTTTACGGATGGCTTCATTGAGACTTACAATGACAAGGGCGAGGCGTTTGGAGTAGAGCAGTTAGGCGCTTTTGTTCTTGCTAACCTAGATATGGATAGGCAGAAGTTGCACTACGAGTTGTTGAAACACTTAAATCAGTTTCGCGGCGAGCAGGCTTACGTGGACGATATTACGTTGCTTTCCTGCGCTGTTTCGTCAGCCAAGAAGTAGTTTATATTATACCATCATGAATTGCACGATGGAGCGATTGTGGCTGTTCAAAAAGAATGAATGTAGCACAGACTTTAGCCTGCATCTATTTGATTATCAAGCGATTAACAAAATGCAGGCGAAAGTCTATGTTACTTTTTAGACGGTCTCACAGAGCAGAAAAAAGGGGCAGGGATGATCTCAATGCTACCAACATGCAATCCCTCGGGGTAAAATCTACGTGGTACATGATTCATTTTAGTATTAAACGAATTAAGCGACAAAAATTGCGCTGGAGAATTTTAAGGAACTGCTCTTTTACATTGGAGTACTTGCTTCCGATTTGCAAAAAATCCGCTGAATCCTGATTGATTTACTAAATTTGCGCTTCAAATTTTTTAAAGCGCAAATGGCAGCCGCAGAGACAAAGTATTTTATCCTCGATTTTGACAGTACATTTACCAAAGTAGAAGCCTTAGACGAGTTAGCAGCAATAGCCCTTGATGGCTCCCCGCTGCGCGAACAGGTTGTCGGGCAAATTGCAGAACTTACCAACCGGGGTATGGATGGCAGCCTTTCCTTTCGCGAATCTTTGGAGAAGCGCGTAGCCCTGCTCAGTGCCAACCGCTCGCATTTGGAGCGCCTAGTTGCCGTGCTCAAATCCAAAGTTTCCGATTCGGTAAAGCGCAACCGTGTATTCTTTGAAACCTACGCCGATACTATTCTCATTATTTCCAGCGGGTTTAAAGAGTTTATTGTGCCTGTTGTGTCAGAGTATGGCATCAAACCCGAAAATGTATATGCTAACGAGTTTTTATTTGATGAAAAAGGCAACATCATCGGATTCCGCGATGATATTCCGCTGGCGCATGACAACGGCAAAGTAACCCAACTGGCAGCACTAAACCTGCAAGGCGAAGTTTATGTCATCGGCGATGGCTACACGGACTACGAAATGCGCAAAGCAGGGCTTGCCAACAGTTTTTATGCCTTTACTGAAAACGTGGCACGCGAAAGTGTAACCGGCATTGCCGATCACGTTACGCCCAGCTTAGACGAGTTTCTATATGTGAACAAACTGCCAATGGCGATTTCATATCCTAAAAACCGCATTAGCGTATTGATTTTAGAAAATATCCACACCGAAGCAGTACATATTTTCAGAGAAGAAGGCTATAGTGTCGAAATTATCAATTCTGCGCTGGACGAGGCCGAACTCTGCGAGAAAGTTAAAAATGTTTCTATCCTCTGCATCCGTTCCAAGACCAATGTAACCCGCAAAGTAATCGAAAATGCCCATAAGCTCATGGCTATCGGTGCGTTTTGCATCGGCACTAACCAGATAGATTTGGAAGCATGTCTGGAAAAAGGCATTGCTGTATTCAATGCGCCCTATAGCAATACGCGTAGCGTAGTAGAGCTTGCCATTGGCGAAATCATCATGCTCATGCGCAACATACCCGACAAGGTAACGGGTATGCACGCCGGCAAATGGGACAAGTCGGCAACGGGAAGCTATGAAGTGCGCGGCAAAAAGCTGGGCATTGTTGGTTATGGCAATATCGGCTCGCAACTTTCTGTAGTAGCCGAAGCGCTTGGCATGGATGTTTACTTCTATGATATTGTGGACAGACTTGCGATTGGCAAGGCGCAAAAGTGCCGCTCGCTCCGCGAACTGCTCAACCTCTCCGACATTGTGTCGCTGCACGTAGATGGTCGCAAGCAAAATCGCAACCTGATTGGCGCTGCTGAATTTGCTGAAATGAAAGACGGCGTAATATTTCTTAATCTGGCACGCGGCGAGGTAGTAGATATAGATGCTTTGGTGAATGCCCTCCATTCGGGAAAAGTGCGCGGCGCAGCAGTAGATGTATTCCCCTATGAACCCAAAAATAACAAAGAGGAGTTTATCTCGCCACTGCGGGGCATCAAAAATGTACTGCTGACCCCGCATATCGGTGGCAGTACGATGGAGGCACAACTCAACATCGCGCAGTTTGTTCCCGGTAAGCTCATTGAATACATCAACACGGGAAACTCGTTTATGAGCGTAAATTTTCCCAATATCCAGCTGCCGGTGCTAGAGAATGCGCATCGCCTGATCCACATTCACAAAAATGTGTCGGGTATTTTGGCACAGATTAACAATGTACTTGCCAAACATGAGATTAATATTGTCGGGCAATACCTGAAAACCAGCGAAAAGGTCGGCTACGTAATCACCGATATTGACAAGGCCTACAACAAAGAAGTTATCAAAGACCTCAAAGCGATAGATAACACCATCAAATTCAGGGTTCTGTATTAAAAATGTAACATACCCTCTGAATGTGGTCTTTTACAACAAATCCGCAACTGTTTCCAGTTCCATACCTCGCGAGCCTTTGAGCAGGATGTAGCTGTTGCGAACAGGGTTGGCTTGCAGCCATTCGGCAAGTGCAGTCTTATTTTCAAAAAATAAGGCTGAATCGCTTGCTTGCCGAGTGTCATAGAATGCCTTGCCGCAGAGCAGTACGCTTGCAAATCCGCCTTGCATGGCTTTTTCGGCAATTTCGCGGTGCTTGGCTGCGCTGTACTCTCCCAGTTCAAGCATATCGCCGAGAATGACTACTTTTTTTGCAGCGGGCATCTGTGCAAAACTTTCCAATGCCGCCTGCATACTGGATGGATTGGCATTGTACGCATCCATAATCAGCGTATTACTTGCTGTGCGGCGCACCTGCGAGCGATTGTTGGTAGGTGCATAGCTTGCAATTGCCTGATGAATCTGCACGGCAGGCACATGGAAATAACTGCCAACAGCAATGGCAGTGAGGATGTTATCAAAGTTATACGCGCCGATGAGTTGCGTATCGTGTGTGTGCCCTTCGGAATCTCTGTAGCGAATGAAAGGTGTGGTTTCCAGCAACTGGGCAAAGGCGATGGTATCGCGCAGCCCGTAGAAAATCGGTTGCGGGAACTGCTTACCCAATTCAGCCAGCAGTGGATTACGCGCATTGATAAATGCCTTTCCACCTGTTTGCAAATGGTCAAAAAGCTCGCTTTTGGCGCGAATGATCCCCTCAAAGCTGCCAAAACCTTCCAGATGCGCCTGCCCGATGTTGGTAATCAGCCCAAAATCGGGCGCGGCGATGCGGCAGAGTTCGGCAATATCGCCGATGCGATTTGCGCCCATTTCAATTACGGCAATTTCTGTGTCGGGGCGAATTTGCAGCAGCGTGAGCGGCACGCCAATGTGATTGTTCAGATTGCCCTGTGTGGCATGGGTGCGATACTTTTGGCGCAATACAGCCGCTACTAATTCTTTGGTAGTCGTTTTTCCGTTTGTGCCTGTAATGGCAAGAAAAGGAATTGGCAACTGCTTGCGGTGGTGCAGCGCCAATTGTTGCAGGCTTTGCAAAACATCGGCAACCAATAAAAAGCGTTCAGAAACAGCAACGGCAGGGTCGTCCACAACGGCATAGGCTGCGCCCTGTTCCAGCGCGTGGGCTGCAAATTGGTTGCCATCAAAATTAGCGCCTTTCAAAGCGAAAAACAGACAGCCGTCGGGCAATTGACGGCTGTCTGTACTAACTACCGAATGGGAGCAATAATGCGCGTAGAGTTGTTCGGTAGTGATTGTCATTTGAGACATGGAAACAGGTTAGTAAATCTCTGGATATTGCGTCGGGCTTACTTCGTGCATCATGGCATACACCGCGTCAAAAATATCTTCGGGATTTGGCTTGGTGAAATAGTCGCCGTCGGAGCCATAGGGCGGACGATGTGCCTTGGCAGCAATGCAAACAGGCTGCGCGTCAAGATGCTGGAAAATATCCTGATTGTCCATTACTTGTTGCAGCATATAAGCCGTTGCGCCGCCCGGTACGTCTTCGTCGGCAAAAATGACGCGGTTGGTTTTGCGCACCGACTGCCCGATGATGCCGTAGCGGTCAAAAGGCAGCAGCGTTTGCACATCCACGATTTCTACATCTATGCCAAATTTGGCAAGATCTTCGGCAGCTTCCATCACAATGCGGCACATAGAACCGTAGGTTACAATAGTTACGTCCGTTCCCTGACGAATCACTTCAGGAACGCCCAGCGGCACAGTAAACTCAGCCACATTATCAGGCAGACGCTCTTTGAGGCGGTAGCCGTTGAGGCATTCAATCACCAACGCGGGTTCGTCGGAGAGCAGCAGCGTGTTGTACATACCTGCCGCCTGCGTCATGTTGCGCGGCACAAGCACGTGCATTCCGCGCAAGCTATTGATAATCATGCCGATAGGTGAACCTGAGTGCCAAATACCCTCTAAGCGATGTCCGCGTGTGCGCACAATCAGCGGGGCTTTTTGTCCGCCGGCAGTGCGATAATGCAAACATGCCAAGTCGTCAGACAGCGTCTGAATGGCGTAGAGCAGGTAATCTAGGTACTGAATTTCGGTGATAGGGCGCAGTCCGCGCATGGCAGCGCCGATGCCTTGCCCAATGATGGTGGCTTCGCGGATGCCGGTATCTCCTACGCGCAGTTCGCCATATTTGGCCTGTAAACCTGCAAACGCCTGATTCACGTCGCCGATTCTGCCCACGTCTTCACCGATGGCAAATACGCGCGGGTCGCGGGCAAGGATGGCATCAAAACAAGCCTGCAACACCTCGCGTCCGTCCACAACAGGCGAATTTTCAGAATAAACGGGCTTAACTTCCTGCACCAGCAGCGCAGACTCGTCCGATTCACTGAGTAGGTGGGAATTGAAGCGGCGTTCGTTGGCTTTTTCCGATTTTTTCACCCAGTTAATCAATGCCTGACGGGTAGCATTGTTCTGTCCACGCAGCAGGCGCAAGCCGTGGCGGGCAGCTTTCATGGCATCCATGTACTGTGGGTTGATGGTGCGTTGGTATTCGGAACGCACCATTTGTAATTGCTCTTTCAAAGCCGCGTCGGTGCAGCCTTCGGCGGCTTCTGCCAACAGGCGCAGCACTTCTTGCTGGTCGCCTTTCATGGATTCTACGAAGGCAGACCACGCATTATTTTTCGCCTCTAAAGCGCGTTGCTTAGCGTGGCGGTCTATTTCCTCCAACTCTTCGGCAGTAGCATAGCCGTTTGCCATGATCCATTTTGCCATTTGCTTGTTGCAGTCGTGCTCTGCTTCCCATGTAAGTCGCTCTTTAGACTTATAGCGCTCATGTGAACCTGAGGTAGAGTGTCCCTGCGGCTGCGTTAATTCCGTAACATGTATCAGACAGGGAACGTGCTCGCGGCGGGCAACTTGGGCAGCTGCAAGAAAGGTCTGGCACAACTCGTCGTACTGCCAGCCTTTGACCTGAAACATTTCAAAACCCGGCTCGCTTTCGGTGCGCTGCAAACCAATCAGGATTTTGTAGATATCGCCTTTGGTAGTGTGGTATTCCTGCGGAACGGAAATGCCGTAAGCATCGTCCCAAACTGCTATTACCATTGGTATCTGCAATACGCCTGCCGCATTGAGTGCTTCAAAAAACAAGCCCTCGGAAGTTGAGGCATTGCCAATCGTTCCGAAAGCAACTTCATTGCCTTGTACAGAAAAATTAGTCATCCCTGCCAGTTGCGGATTTTGGCGGTAGAGTTTAGAAGCATATGCCAAACCGACCAGACGCGGCATTTGTCCGGCAGTACAAGAAATATCGGCAGCAGAGTTGTATTGCTCCATCAGGTTTACCCATTTGCCGTTTTCGTCTAAGCTGCGGGTGGCAAAGTGTCCGTTCATGCAGCGCCCTCCGGTGGCGGGTTCTGCCGCTATGTCGGGGTGGGCATATAACTGTGCAAAATATTGCTCCAATGTCAGCGCCCCCAGTGCAAACATCAAGGTTTGGTCGCGGTAGTAGCCCGAACGGAAATCGCCTTTGCGGAAGGCTTTTGCCATCGCAATTTGTGCGACTTCTTTGCCATCGCCGAAAATGCCGAATTTGGCTTTTCCCATAAACACTTCTTTGCGCCCCATCAAACTGGCATGACGGCTCTCGCAGGCAATGCGATAGTCGTTCAGCACTTCCTCGCGTGTTAGGGAAAAGGTAGCGGTTGAAAATTCGGTTTGTGCCATTCTCTGTCTATTTTCGGTTTGATCTTCAGCACAAAAATAAGCATTTAAGCCGTAAGCTGTACGAGTTTGTCCACTAATATGCGGTTGATTCGCTCGTAGGACTCGTAAGTCCAGCCCGCTACGTGAGGCGAAAAAATTACGTTGGTTTGCTTTGCAAGCCATTCAAAGTCAGCAGCTTGTTCGGCTGTCAAGCGGTCTAACTTTTCCTGCTCCAGTACATCCAGACAAACGCCGCGCAGTTTGCCGCTTTGCAGCGCTTCGCGAAGGGCAGCCAGCGGGATGATTTCGCCGCGAGCGGTGTTAATTAGCCAAATCGGATGTGAGAAACGATTGAAAAATTCAGTACTCATCCAGCCTCTGGTTTCTGTCGTTAGCGGGATGTGCACGCTGATAATTTCTGCCTCCTGTTGCAGTTGCTCTAATGTGGCTTCCGTTGCGTAAGCATCGGAAAAGTTGGTTTTGTACTTGTCATAAGCCAGCACACAGCAGCTAAAACCGCTCAATCGGCGAGCAAAGGATTGCCCCATGTGCCCATAGCCGATGATACCGACGGTTTTGCCCATCAGTTCGTAGCCGCGATTGGCTTCGCGCTGCCAGATTTTTTGGCGCACCTGCGCGTCTGCCTGCACGAGTTTGTTTATCAGCGCGAGCAACATACCAACAGCGTGTTCACCGACAGCATCGCGGTTGCCCTCGGGCGCATTGATAAGCGAGATATTGCGGGCGTGCAGCGCAGCCATATCCACTTGGTCAGTACCCGCTCCGGCACGTGCCAGTATTTGCAAGTTGGTAGCCCTGCCCAACAGTTCAGCATCTATCACCGTTTTGGAGCGAACAATCATTACTTCATAGTTGGCTATGATATCCAGAAGCTGTGCGCGGGTAATAGCAGGCTGATAATCAGGCAAAAATCCCGCTGCGGCTAGCATATCGAGCAGCGAATTGTGCATTTCGTCTATGATTAATACGCGTTTTTTCATCATTTGATTAAGAATTAACAATTGGCACACCTGCTACATGTATATACCGTAAACGGTAGGCTACACAAACCAAAAGAGCTACTCCGACGAGAGCAGCTCTTTTGCAAGATTTTATTAACGAGCAGATTGTTTAGCGGCTACCACCTGCGCGAATCATCGCACAGCGGAAACCAATCGTTGCAGTAGCAGAATCTTCTGCAAGGAAGCGGCGTGTACCTACAGCTAGCCAGTAAGCTACATCTTTCCATGAACCACCTTTGTAAACGCGTTGCTGGTTATCTACGATACTCACGAAATCGCGTTTGTTATAGGCAGATGCAGGATCTAAGTAATCAGGATCTTTAGGGCGCGTAGCGCCGGCATTTCGCAGACCTTTGCCGTCTGTACGAACGGGGTTCATGTCGCTTACGTCTTCAAAAGAGAGTGGACGATAAATATCTTCTACCCACTCATTTACGTTGCCTGCCATATTGTACAAACCATAGTCGTTAGGAGGATAGGCATATACCCACTCGGTGATCATTGCACCGTCGTTGAGTTTGCCGGCAATACCTGCATAATCACCGCGTCCGCGTTTGAAGTTCGCAAGAAACTCACCCATCTGACGACCGTAAGGATTGCGCAGCGAGTGCCCATCCCATGGATAGATACGACCATAATCTTGCATTTCGTCCATGTATTGGGTTGCAATCAGGCCTTTGGCAGCATATTCCCACTCCGCTTCGGAAGGGAGGCGATAGCCTGGTAGTACTATACCACTCTCTAATGGAATTCTTTCGCCTGCTTTTGCCTTAGCTTTCTCGTCTTTATTACCGTTTTTAGCAGCTAAGCCGCGGTTAACGGCTTCTGTACGCCATACACAGTAGTTAACAGCTTGTCTCCAAGATACACCTACTACAGGGAAGTAACGGAAGCCCGGATAACGGAAATAGTAATCAATGTAAGGATCGTTAAAAGCTAACTCAGCAGCCCAAACCATTGTATCAGGTAAGGCTTCTTCATAGTACTGTTCGCCGGAGTCGCGTACATAGTGCAGATACTCTAACCAGTGTATGTTGGCTACTTCGGTTTCATCCATGTAAAAAGAAGCAATCGTAACTGTGCGCTCGATGTTGTCGCGTGCCAGCAGTACATCCTCTTCCTGAGATCCGAGTACGTGGCGGCCACCCTCTATGTACACAAGGTTAGGGCCATCGGGCTGGCCTTTGAATTTGCGCAGGGCAAACTCGTTGTTTTTATTTTTTCCACCCGCAGAACCATATTTTAATCCTGTAGCAGTAGATTCTTTACCTGGATCTATGCTAGTGGGTTTCTTGTTTTTGTTGCAAGCAGCGAAGGCAAGCACCATCAGGGCAGCCAGTCCAAAATTTGCTATTGTTCGAAAGCCGTTGTTCATAACAGTTTGCTTTATAAGATCAGCAGATGAGGTTATCACCTTCAAAGGTATTTCTTTAACAAGTTTTTTGCCATTCTTCTGTAAAGAACGAAAAAAAAGAACTGATCGTATGCTATGCGTGCGATTTACTTCTTGTCTAAGTTCGATTCTCTGATGAAATATAACGGTCTGCGTTTGGTATCGGTGTTAATGCGGCTGATATACTCGCCCAAAATGCCGATACTAATAAGTTGTACGCCGCCGAGAAAAAGAATGGCAACGATAATAGATGTCCAGCCTCTTTCTACGTGCAGATTGGTAAAGTATCGGATGTAGAACGAAATACAAACAAACAAGAAGGCTACTATTGAAACCGTGAAGCCCATAATGGTCACGGCTTTGATCGGGAAATTGGAGAAAGCAGTGATGCCGTCTAATGCGAAGCGCAACATTTTGCGGTAGGTATAACCTGTTTGTCCGGCGTGCCGCTCGGCGCGGTCGTATTCTACGTAGGTCTGTTTGTAACCAATCCACGAAATTTGCCCGCGCAGGAACTTGTTGGTTTCGGGCATCCGGCGGAGCGCTTCTACCACTTTTTTATCCATGATGCGAAAATCGCCCGTGTCTATCGGAATGTTGATAGTAGTGATAGCCGCTAAAATCCGATAAAATACCTTTGCGGTGAGCAATTTCATAAAACTTTCGCCTTTGCGTCGCCGCCTTTTGGCATAAACAACCTCGTAGCCTTCCTTCATTTTGGCGTACATTTCGCCGATGAGTTCGGGCGGGTCTTGCAGGTCGGCATCAATGATGACAACAGCCTCCCCGCGGGCGGCATCTATCCCCGCGCTCACGGCTATCTGATGCCCAAAATTGCGGCTCAGGTCAATGTATTTGACTTCGGGATGCTGCGCTGCCAACTGATGCACTAATTCCAGCGTGTTGTCGCGGCTGCCGTCGTTGACGAAAATAAACTCATGGGACAACTGCAACCCCCGCACAACAGCCGACAGGCGCTCGTAAAGCGGCTTTACGTTCAACGACTCGTTGTAAACGGGAATAATGACGGAAAGGGAAATGGGGTTCATAACTATTCAGGTTCTTGCTGACTTAGGCAATGAAAAGTTCCTAAGCCCCAGACAATGTCTGTGCAGTCCAGTCCGATTACTTTGCGGTCGGGGAAGCACTTTTGCAGGATTTCCAGCGCTTGCTCGTCTTTGTCACAGCGGAAAGTTGGCACGACTACCACCGCATTGGCAATGTAAAAATTCGCATAGGAAGCCGGCAGGCGCATGTCTTGGTAAATCACCGCGTCGGGCATGGGCAGTTCTACGATGTCTAATTGCTTGCCGTTCAGCAGGCGCATGGTTTGCAGCGCTTTGAGGTTTTCCTGCAAAGGCTCGTAGTTTTCGTCGGCTTTGTTGTGTTCCACTACCGTAACTACTGTGTGCGGATTGACAAAGCGCGTGATGTCGTCCACGTGTCCGTCGGTATCATCGCCTACGATGCCATCGCCCAGCCAGAGGATTTGTTCAACGCCGTAATAGTCGGCTAAATATTGCTCAATTTGCGCTTGGGAAAGATGCGGGTTGCGGTTCGGGTTGAGCAGGCAGGAAGTGGTTGTGAGTAGCGTTCCTTCGCCGTTGAAGTCCACCGCGCCGCCTTCCATCACAATGCCGGGGCGGAACATCGGCACTTGCAGGTAGCGGGCAATGTGTACGGGAATTTCGTTATCCAAATCATGCGGCGGGTATTTTTCGCCCCACGCGTTGTAGTTCCACTTAACGATTGCCTTGCGCTCGGCGGCGTTAGGGTTGATGACAAAAGCCGGCCCATGATCTCTGCACCAAGCGTCGTTGGTAGGAAACAGGTGGAAGTGGATAGCCGATAAGTCAGCGCCAACGGCTTGCAGGTGTTGTAGCGCAAATTGCTTCATCGCCTCATCGGCAACGTTAATATGCGCTTGTTCGCCAGTGGCTATCGCCTTGACAAATTGGGCATAAATAGGATAAATCTTATGAATTTTTCCAGGCCAGGAGGCTTCTTTGTGCGGCCAGCTTAACCAAGTGGCCCGATGCTTTGCCCACTCGGCGGGAAATTGATACCCCAAAGACTTGGGCGTAACGCCTGTTATTTCCTGAAACATGAGAAGATGGACGATTAAATTACTTTCTTCTTACTCTACACCCAGCAGTTCTACCTCGAAGAAAAGCGTAGCATTGGGCGGGATTACTCCGCCTGCGCCACGGCTGCCGTAGCCGAGGCTGGCAGGTATGAGCAGCACGGCTTTGGTGCCGACTTTGAGCTTGGCGATGCCTTCGTCCCAGCCTTTGATGACTTGTCCTTGTCCCAAACCGAAACTGAAAGGTTGTCCTCTGTCCACCGAACTATCAAACTTAGTTCCGTCTTCCAGATAGCCTGTGTAGTGTACGATTACATTTTTGCCGTTTGGAGGCAGTTCGCCATCACCTTCTTTAAGGATTTTGATGCCCAAGCCGCTAGGTTGCATGGCAAAACCGAGTCGGCGCTCTACTATAGACCAGTTTTGCAGGGCTTCTTGTATGAAGAGAATTTCTGCAGCACTGATCTTCAGGCTCTTATCATTAGCTATGCCCAGCATATAGGCAGTATCATCTGCTTTGCCAACATTGATTTTGCGGGCAGTTTTGCCGTTGAGCAGCAAGAAAAAGCCCTGACTTTCCTTGAACTGTGCGCAAAGTCCGCCAAAGTTGGTTGAGGTATGGCAATAGTCGGCAGGAGCTAGCTGTTTGGGAAGGCAGTTGTTGCAGTTATCCTGTGCCTGAACAGTACCCAATAGGGCATAGGCAACAAAAAGTAGTGCCAATTTTTTCATGTCTGTAGTTTTTTGCAGCAAAGTTATGCAATCTTTTGCCGCGCTAAGAACGCACTACAAAAACAAACCTTCATCTAATCACTTTGCTGTGGAGCATTTTTTGTAATACTGTTGCAGCAGCCATTTCAGACTTTCCTCCTTTGTGTCAAATAGTTTAACATCTTGCCTGTCTGCGAAAAAAAGGATAGAATTAATCATCAATTTGGTTAGGTCGTTAAAGCCGCAGACGGCTGCGGCCAGAATGTACGGTTTGTTATCGCGCGATATTTCTTTGGCATAGGTAATCAGTTCGCTGTTGTAGCGGGCATTGGTAACATCTATCAGGCTGAGCACAGAGTTTACGGGGCGGCTTTTACAGTTCTCGCGGCATTGGCGCAGCGCTTCGAGTCCCTCCTGCGGGTTTGTATTGCGAATATCTGTATAGAGAATTTCTATTCCCTGATGGATGATAAATTTACTGTAAGTCATGGCTGTAAGATTAGCGGTTGATTGGATTGAAAAGATAATGGTTCGATCGGACTTCGCAAAAAATTATTTATTTTGTTCGCACCAAACATTCAAACTTCACTATGCAGTATTACCAACTTTTGCCCGACGAGGTTTTACAGGAACTACGATCTAACCGCAGCGGGCTTTCAGATCAGGAAGTGGCTGAGCGGAGGAGAAAGTACGGCTACAACGAAATCCCCGAAGCAGGGCGGCAACACTGGTCGCTGATTTTTCTCAAACAGTTCAAAAGCCTGCTTGTATTTATTCTGCTCGGTGCGGCTGCCATATCGTGGGCAACCGGACATGCCGCCGATATGTACGTTATTCTGGCAGTAATCGTAATCAATGCAACGATTGGTTTTGCGCAGGAAATCCGTGCAGAAAATGCTGTAGCTTCACTGAAAAGTATGTTAATTCCGCAGGCAAAAGTATTGCGCAATGGTGCAAAACTTACATTGCCTGCCCGTGAACTTGTACCTGGTGATATTATCGTATTGGAAGAAGGCGATAGCATACCCGCCGATGCGCGAATCATTGAGGCCAAAAACCTGCGGGCAATAGAAGCCCCGTTGACGGGCGAGTCTGTTCCTGTACAGAAGACAACAGACATTGTGCCTGCTGAAACTGCGATGGCAGATCGCCGCAATATGTTATACAAGGGTACATTCATTGCCGGAGGCTATGCGCTGGCAGTTGTTACAGGGACAGGTCTTAACACTGCCATTGGTGAGATTGCTCTTTCGCTGAGTAAAATCAAGCCTACCAAAACCAATTTTCAGAAGAAGACCGACGCGCTGGCACAACAAATGGCGGTTATTGCTGTTTTCAGCGCGGTTTTGCTATTTGCCATTGCCTATTTCTATCAGGAAGGAACTTTAGAAGAGGTGCTCCTGGTAGCTATCGCCGCGTTAGTATCATCTATTCCCGCCGGGTTGCCCGCCGTGCTGGCTATTGTGCTGGCAATTGGCGCTAACCGAATGGCCAAGCGCAATGCTATCGTCCGCGAGTTTACAGCTACCGAAACGCTGGGCGCCGTTACAACCATCATTACCGACAAAACAGGTACACTGACCCAAAATACGCTGACGGTACGCAAAGTATTCATCCCAGACATGCCCGAATGGAATATCACAGGCGAGGGCTGGTCGCCTGTTGGTAATTTTATGCACGGCAAAACAGTTGTAGATCCTAAGGGGATTCCTGTGCTGAGTCAGCTGCTGACCATTTGCGGTTGGAGCAACAATTCGGACATCCAACACAACAAAGAAACGGATAGCTACCAACTCATCGGCGACCCTACTGAAGGTGCGCTGCTGGCATTGGCGCGCAAAGGAGGATTCTCTCCTAAAGAAGATACGAGCATCCGCAAAATTGACGACCTACCTTTTAATTCCAATTTGAAAATGCGGGCAACGCTCGCCGAAAGGGCGGGTAAAAGGCAGTTGCTCATTGTGGGTGCGCCGGAAAAGGTATTAGCCAAGTCCTCCTATATCTCAACGCCCGATGGCGTGTTTCCGATGACAGAGGAATGGTCGCATCGCCTAAAACACCAGATGGACGAGTGGTCGCTACAAGCCATGCGCGTGATTGCGCTTGCTTGGCGCGATGAACCTGCCGATGCGGTGCATGTGGTGGAGGATCATTTGGTAAACCTGATTTTTGCCGGTATGGTGGGCATGATAGACCCGCCGCGCCCCGATGTGCGCGACGCTGTAGCTGCCTGCAAGCGGGCAGGTATCCGCGTGATTATGGCAACAGGCGACCACGTCAATACTGCTATTGCTATTTCCCGCGCTACGGGAATTATAGACGGTCGGGAAAAACACTCAATCCTTGCGCTCACCGAGCAGCAGTTGTTGGGCTTAGACGAAAAAGAGTTTGAACAGGTCGTGCATACCACCAACGTATTTGCAAGACTTACGCCTCATATGAAACTGCGGATTGCCGAAACGCTACAAGCCGGCGGCGAACTGATTGCAATGACAGGAGACGGGGTAAACGACGCGCCTGCGCTCAAACGCGCCGACGTGGGCGTGGCGATGGGAGTAATGGGGACGGACGTAGCCCGCGATTCTGCCAAAGTAGTGCTGGCAGACGACAACTTCTCTACCATCGTCAGCGCCGTAGAGGAAGGGCGTATTGTATTCACCAATGCGCGCCAAACAAGTTTTTACCTACTCACTACCAATTTTGCCGAAATTATCACCCTGATCATATCTATTCTGGCAGGTCTGCCGATTCCGCTGACCGCTACGCAAATTTTATGGCTCAACTTAGTAACCGATGGCGTAGGGGATATTTCGCTGGCTACCGAAAGCGGGCACGGCGATGTACTCAAACAAAAGCCCGTTGATCCAAAGGAAAACATTCTGACCGGTGAAGTGCTTCCTTTTTTGCTTATCAATGCGAGTCTGATGACTATCCTGACGATGGCTGCTTTCAAATGGTTTTTGCCCGAAGGTATTGATAAAGCCCGTTCAGCAGCCTTCATTGTCATGGCGTTTTGTCAGTTGTATAATGTTTACAATATGCGCTCGCTGCAACTGTCTATTTTCCAAGTAGGCTTTTTTACCAACCGATACATCAATGTTGCGATGGTTGTTTCGGTAGTTATTCAGATAGCAATCATAGAAGTGCCTGCGTTGGCAGAAATGTTTCATTTTGAGCCTATTTCATTTGTAGAATTTGCTACACTTGCCTTGGCAGCCTCAGGCGTACTCTGGATGGGCGAGTTGTATAAATTGCTGCGCTACCGCCGTTCGGCAAATATTTGATCGAACTATGGCAGGATTATTGATTAAGTTGTCTAATCAATCAAACTTTTATATACTTATGACAAAAAATATGTCGAAAACGATGGCATTCTGCTTGTTGATTTTAGCGAGTGCTTGTTCACACCGCTTAGCCGGTACATGGAATATCCAAAAGTATGAGGTAAGTTCGGCAGGCCAGAGCAGTGTTACGCTCTCCAACATCGGCACAATGACTTTCAAAAATAATGGCAAAGGTTTTAAAAACTTGAGCTACAATATTTTAGGTACAGAAAAGACCGATAAAGGTTCTTTCCGCTGGACAGCTACCGATACCTACGTTACCATAGACAGCAAAGGCTCTGATCTGGGCAAAACTTGGCTTTTCATGGAAAACAAGAAAAACCTCCAAATCTGGAAAGCTACCGACGGGGCCAATCAGATACAGATTCTGGAACTGAAAAGGCAATAGACGCATTCTGCCCAAATACGAAACCGATTGGTTTTATACTTGTCGGGCTTTTTAGGATACTACCCTCCAAATAGCCGCAAGCGGCAAAGTCTGAACAAAAAAATCATAGTAAAATGGGATTACAGCGAAAAATAACGGTTGAGCCACTCGGCTATCTGCTTCGCATCTAATACATGGTCTATCTGCGTAATAGCCATGGCAGCACGTGGCATCGTGTCAATCATACAGTCGGCTGGGTCTTGCACAACGGTTATTCCTCCTGCCTCTTTAAGTAGTTTCATACCCATAGCGCCGTCCTGATTGGCTCCTGTCAGCAAGATGCCGATAGTATTTCTGTGGTATACATCGGCAGCAGAGAGGAACATCACGTCAATCGAAGGGCGTGAGTAATGCACCAGTGGGCTGCGGGATAGCTCAAATGTTCTGTTTTTTTCTACGACCAGATGCTGGTCGGCAGGAGCCAGATAGACCTGTCCAGGCATTGGCCGCATCCCTGCTTCTGGCTCAACAACAGGCATCTTGCAAACCGTATCTAATACGACTCGCAAATTGGAGGAGGGATCACTCGAGGGGCGGTGCAAGGCAATCAATACAGGCACAGGCAATACTTCCAAATACTGAAAGATCGTTCGCACAGCTCTAATGCTGCCGGCAGATCCACCAATGACAACTGCTTCTATGGGGTGTAGCATATCAGGAAGTTTGTGTACGATAGTGACGGATCAGTATGAGCAACTCGGAGATAACCCTATGCAAATACGTCAGACACATTTCACTTTTGACCAGATAATTAAATACGCCAAGTGCCTGCACTTCTGCAAGTACGTCCATATCGCGCTGCGCAGAAACAACTACAATACGGCTATCAGGACTGGCTGACTGAATCCGACGGATCAGTTCTATTCCATCCATATCGGGCAAAATGAGATCAACCAGCACAATATCAGGCTGCTCGGACAGATGCGCAAGCAGTTGTTCGGCCGTAGTAAATGTTTTAACGTCCAGATTCTTAATCTCAGAAAGTGCCAGTTGGAGCAGCATACTTTCCGTGCGGTTGTCTTCTATGACAAATAATTTGAACGAAGGTTGTGTAGCGCTTTGCATCATTTGTATTTGTTTGAGGTTGTAATCGTCCATACTCGGCTTTGCTTCGTTATGGCATCCGCATATTAACAAAATAATCCTGATGAACCGCCTCTGTGGTAGCATCTATCAGTTGAAAAAGTCGGTTCAGTTGATCCTGAGTAATCGAACGGGGATCGCTGGATGCCTGTGCATAGGTCGCGCTTGCACATTCGAACAGACGCGAGGCCCCAATAGTTCCACAAAGCCCCTTGAGCGTATGCAGCGCACTTACCATCTCGGCAGCTTTAGCCTGTGCGTGTGCTGCACCGATCTTTTCCCGCAGTTGTCCGATGTCAGTAATAAAACTCTCGAGCAAACCTTGCAACATACCCGTCTGGCTGCCTGCCAGTTTTTTAATATGTGCAACAACGGCAGGGTTCATCAGTGGTAATTCGGCGCTTGTCTGACCTGCCTCTGCTTGGGCAACAAGCATAGGAATACGCTCTATCCGTTCGGGAAGAAAGCGGTAAATCATCTCGTAGAGCGCATCCGGGTCAATCGGTTTTGTCAGGTATGCGTCCATCCCCTGCTCTATAAAAGTATCCGCATCTCCTGCCATAGCATGTGCACTCACCCCAATCACAGGCACACTGGAACTTGCTACTGCCTTGATATGTCGGGTGGCTGTAATGCCGTCCATCACAGGCATATTAATATCCATGATAATCAGATCGTAAGTAGTCTGCCGCGCATATTCATAGGCAATTAGCCCATTTTCGGCAACTGTTACCTGAGCGCCTATTTCCTCCAGCATCCACTTTACTATCTCTTGGTTGACAGCCACATCTTCTGCCAGCAGGATCTGTACGGGCTGCCGCGCTCTATATACATAACGCACCACTTCGGCAGGCGGCAACTGCACTTCTGATGTGCGCCATGCTTTGAAAGTAAACCAAAACAAACTTCCCTGCCCTGGTGTGCTTTGCAAATCAATCTTTCCGCCCAACAGTTCGACCAACTCTTTGCAAATAGCTAAACCTAAGCCTGTACCTAAACCTTTGCTGGTATCGCCCTGATAAAACGTTTCAAATAAATATTTAAATGATTTTGCATCAATACCTATCCCTGTATCGCGAATGCTGATCCGTAGTAGGTCGTAGTCGTCAAAAGACTCGGCTATCTCAGCAGTAATCGTAACTGAACCCTGATCGGTAAACTTAATTGCATTGCTGACTAAGTTATTGATTACCTGTCGCAGTCGGTTATAATCCGAAACAATGGTTGCGGGCAGATTGGTAGCTATCACATCTTCCAATACCAGATTCTTTTCGAGCGCTACCGCACTGAACAATTCTTTGACCTCCGCAATGCAACGACGCACATCCATCGGGGCAAGATTCAAGGCCAGTTTTCCGGCTTCCAGTTTCGACAGATCCAGAATATCATTGAGGATTGTAAGTAGCCCTTTGGTGCTATTCTGGATGCTTTCAACAATATGTTTCTGGCGCTCATTGAGTTCTGTACGCAGCAACATATGGGTTAGCCCTTGCAGCCCGTTCATAGGGGTGCGGATCTCGTGGCTCATTTTGGCAAGGAAGCTACTCTTGAACTCGAGCGATTTCTCGGCAACAGCCTTGGCCTGTACAACTTCTTCGACCTGCCTACGCAGCGAAATATCGCGGAGCGTAAACTGTAAATAATCTTCCTGATTGATTCGGAACGGCACAATTACAATTTCGACCCATACCCACTCACCGCTTCTTTTGCGCACCCGGGTTTCTAATAGCAACCTGCGTTGGCTGATAAATGTATGGATGCGTTTACGCATTTCGTGCCAGGAAATCTTTTCTTCAATGGTAAGAATATTGATCTCTTTGAGTTCATCGAGGCTGTAGCCCAAAAGCTCCTGTGCAGCAGCATTAGCCTCTTCTACCTGCAAATCTACAGGATCGAGCGGATTGGTTTTCAGAATCAGGATCGCATCGTAGCTGGCATCAAACAAGGTCTGGTAGCGCGTTACCAGTGCCTGTATTGCCTGCTCGGCAGCCATCCGATCGGTAATATTGCGCGAGGAAGTCTGAATACCGATAATATTTTGCTGCTCGTCAAAGATGTATTTCCAGATCGTTTCTAACCAAAGATAACGCCCCTCACTGGTGCGAATCCTGTGCGTGAGCGTATGCTCGGCATTGGTTGCCTGCATTCTCTCGGCCATCTCCTGCATTTGCAACAGGTCGTCGAGATGAAAGAAATCCCCCCACGAACGCCCAATCATCTCTTCAGGCTTAAAACCAATCAGTTTTTCAGCAGAAGGACTAACGTATTTAAAAGTGCCATTGGCATGTGTGAGAGCGATCAGTTCGCTGGTGTTTTCTGCCAACAACTGTATGGTTGCCTGACTTTCAGAAAGCGCACGCTCTTTGGCACGTTCCTGTTCGCTAAGTTCCTGATAGGCTTTGACCAGCCCTTCTAAAGTACGGATACGCTCATTTTGCTCTGTAATATCGGTAGAAAAAACAGCGATTTTGTCAATATTACCATTCTTATCTCGGATAGGGGCTTTGATCGTTCGCAGCAAATGATTCTCCCCCTGTAAATTGCAGGCCCAGTATTCGTAAACACCGGATAGCTGTGTAGTGAGTACCTCGTTATCTTCGGCTTGCTCTTTTCCCTGAAACTCGGTATCAGACATCGGTGTATCGCCATAGAACTCTTTGAACCGGCGGTTCATCCACAGATAGTTGGAGCTGACATCTTTGAGTGCAATCTGATCTGCACTCGCGTCGAGCAACTGCCTGTACATAATTTCCCGCTCTTTCAGCTTTGCCCGCACTGCCTTGTTTCGTTTCAAGGCATAGAGCAGGGTTTCTTCGGACTGTTTTTGCAGAGAAATATCTGTTACAGTTATAATCACCCCAAAAATTGCCCCTTCTTGGTCGTAGGCAGGCATGTACTGTACCTGCATCCACACTTTTAAGTGCTCTATGTAATAGTCTACTGTTGATGATTTGCCCTTTGCTGCCTTTGCATGGTTGCGCAAATAGTTTTTTCGATTTTCAGGTTCTTCTATGTTATCAGAGAGCAGTTCGCCTATCGGCGGAGCAGGTTTCAAACCAAAACGCCCTTCATAGGCACACTTATTCGCATTGATCATCCTGCCCTGCCGATCGGTTAGGTACACATTCCGATCCATTGAATCCAGAATGGCTCTCAATTGCTTATTTGAGTATCTGAGTTGCTGCTGGGCTTCGTAGGATTCGGTAACATCGCGATAATAAATCCCCACTCCGTATGTTTCACCCGTTGCGTGATCCTTAATCGGGCAATAGCGCAAGGTAAGATACTTACTCAGATAATCGTTATACAATTCCCCGGTTATCGTCTGTCCTTGTAAGGCTGCTGCGATATACTCTTCTACCTGTCGTTTTCTTTCCTCGTTGATTGCAATAGAGCTAATTGATTTGCCAAGTAGATCTGCGCTTACACCATGCGAACCGATGTAGTCTATGAATGGCTGGTTGATATGCATAACGATGCCATTTTTATCAACTAAGGCAACAAATAAGTCAATGTTATCTATGATATTCCGCAGGTGCAGCCGCTCGATGTGTAGCTGCTCGGCATAAACTCTCTGTCTTTCAGCAGCCTCATCAATGGTTTGTAAATAGCGACGCGTTTGGCTTATCTGCCGATCACGAACTTTGCTGCTGATAACAAATAATGCAGCATTCCATATACAGATGATCATGGAAGCGACCTGCCATGTCTGTATCTGCTCTATCTGTAGATTTGCAAATAGTGGATGACAAAAAATAAGTAAGGTTGCAGCTACTAAGAATATGAGTAGCCTAATGCGGCTATGGCGCGTAACGAAAGCGATCATTGCCACTGTACATAAATAAATCAGTAAAAATAGCGGATGATAACTATGACTAAACAACTCGCTAACGATACCCGGCAGCAACAGTGCCTGATAAACCATGAGCAGATTCCTGCGCGTGTGTTCATGCCTGAAAAATCTGAAAAAGGTAGATGCAGACAGTGCTAACGTTATTGCAGGCATCCAGACAAGCAGCGCTAAACCAAAACGCACTTCTGCCTGCTGGTGCGGCAGCAAATTAATTCCCCAGATGATGACAACAAGTACTAAAGGCAGCAGACGTATCTCTGCCACTTCTTTGTCCACTGCTATCTCATCCAGATCGGTCATTACTCTATCATCCATAAATTACTGCGTCTTATATAGCCGGCTTTGCCATCTTCCCATGCGATACGACACCAAATATCCTTAACTTCTGTAACGCGGAAACAATAACCTCTCTTTGCCGTCAGTATAAGTTCAGATCCTGCGGCAGGGGCGCTCATAATAAACGCCTTTTCGCTGCGAATAATTGCCTTGGGATACGATAAAAAGGTTTGTATTAGGTAAATAAAAATTACGAGCAACAGGATACCCAAACCTGCAACAACAGAAGACACCTGCTTGCGCTGCCTTTTTCGGCTTAGATAGATTACCCACAGTAAGGCCAGCCCCACCAGTAAGCTGCCCCAATAGGGCAGGTAGCGTTGTAAGGTATAGGTCATGTATTGGACATCACTGACGGTATAGTCTGAAAGTTCATAACGCGCCGCCAGATCGGTAATTTTGTTGTACAGCGCTTCGCTTTGCTGCTTTGAGTAAAGCAGCATCAGGTAGTACAGTGCCTCGTCGTAGTTCTCAGAGCCTTCGGCAATAAAGGCAGATTTGGCAAGCATCTGCGGGGAATAACTCTGGTGCACATCGAGTACCTGCCTGTAAATCAGGCCGGCTTCTGTATATCTGCCTTTTCCGTATAGCGAATCGGCTTTTTGCAACAGATTAGCAGGCGACTGCTGCGCCCATGCAAGGGTAGCACCAAGCAATGTAATAAAAAAAACCAGAAATATATTGTAGTTGATCTTTCGCATTTGATTTTCGTATCATACTTTTGTGGGCGCAAAAAAAGCAAAGACGTTGCTTTGAAAAACAATTGCCGTAAATGCTTTGTTTAGAAGGCAAAAGTAAAGATTCCGTAGCTCAGTTGGTAGAGCAATACACTTTTAATGTATGGGTCCTGGGTTCGAGTCCCAGCGGGATCACCGATAAACGACCCCAAATTGCGCAAGTGGTGAAACTGGTAGACACGCCATCTTGAGGGGGTGGTGGGCGTTAGCCCGTGGAAGTTCGAGTCTTCTCTTGCGCACAGATGATTCCGTAGCTCAGTTGGTAGAGCAATACACTTTTAATGTATGGGTCCTGGGTTCGAGTCCCAGCGGGATCACCAAAAAGCCTGACCATCTTTCGATTGTCAGGCCATTATTTTATGATGCCCCCAACAGAGTAACTGCTCAAATCAGACCAATCTCGGTAGAACCCGACGTGCTTTGCAGTAAATAATACTGAAATGAATCATCTACTGTGCTGTTTTTATCCCGTAGGAGCTGTGTTCAAATGCAAGCCAGAGAGATTGCATATTGGTAGCATTGAGAGCATCCCTGCCCCTTTTTTCTGCCTGTGAGACTGTCTAAAAAGTAACATAGACTTTAGTCTGTGATCATTTAAATGCTTGATAATCAGACAACTACAGACTGAAGTCTGTGCTATATTCAGCCTTTTTGGACAGCCTCGATTGACCCATCATGCCATTTCATAATGGTATAAAATGAATTTAACCTCGGTGTTTTCCGCGTAAAACTCGGCGATCTTTGCAATAAAAAAGCTCTACCGCAAAGGCACAGAAAGCAATTCCCTTTCGTAAGAGATGCAGCGTAAATCCGCGCAATCTGCAAAAATCTGTGTTTCAAAAAGCAGCCAAACCTCAATACTCATGCGGGTAGCGGATGTCGTAGCGGCTAAGGGTTTCTATGATGGTCTGTAACATACAATAGTTTTTGTACCAGTTTCTATCGCTGGGGACAATTTTCTAGGGTATTTCACTGCATCGTTCAAATATTTTTTCATAAACCCTCATGTAAGATCTGCGATGGCGTGTTTCTATAATATCTGCTTCCTGATATTTTCATCGCTTCATCGGAGCAGTTTGCCGCTCGTTGATGCGCTCCAACTGTTCCTTTTCAGAGATATGTAGGTAAAATTTTAGAATAATGGTATGATGATCTGTCAGCAGTCGCTCAAAAGCATTGATGTCGTGGAAGCGTCTGCTGATGCTTTTTTATCCAACTAGTTTATGAACAGCAGGCACGAGAACGTCCTCGTAGTGTGAGCGATTGAAAATCTGAATCACGCCTTTTTCGGGGCATTCGCGGTGAATGCGCCACAGAAAGTCGTGCTTGCGCTCCTCTTCGGTAGGCACTTTGAACGATTTCACGCGGCAGCCCGCCGGATTGACTCCCGAAAAAACATTTTTGACAGCCCCGTCTTTACCCGACGCATCCATCCCCTGAATGATGACTAAGACTGCATATTTTGCCTGCGCGTAAAGTTTTACCTGAAAATCTTTGAGTTGCTCCAAAAGCTGTACAGTTTGCTCGCGAACCGCTTTTTCTTGTACATCGGCAGACAGCAGCGTAGAAAATTGACTGAGTTTGATTGGTTCTGTTATCATATGCAGTAAGATTTGTTTGCATCTGTTTTTGTGAAGATACAAACAAGCACGCAAAGCCGCCGCTATCTTGTAACTTTGCGGCAATGCCATTCATCATTCGTTCAACGGGCGCGTTGCTGGCGCTCTTTTACTGTATCCATTTATCCTTTGCCCAAACTGACTACTGGCAACAGCGGGCTGATTATCAAATAGTTGCCACATTAGATGACAGGGCTGATGTCATCGCGGCGGAGGCGCTGCTTACCTACTACAACCATTCCCCGCAAACGCTGGACAGGTTGTATTTTCACCTCTATGCTAACGCCTTTCAGCCTGAATCGTACTACCACCACCTCTACCGCGCCAATGGTTCGCCTGTTCGTTTTGGCAGCAACGAAGCGGCAGGGCTGGGCACACGCATTGACGGCTTGCGCATTAACGGCGATTCGGCGCAATACCTGATTGACAATACCATCATGGAAGTGCGGCTAAATAAGCCTCTGCAATCGGGCGATTCGGTACAGGTCAAAATCCGCTTTCGCACTTGGTTTGACGACGGGGGAACAATGCGCCGCCGCCAAAAAATGTTTCGCCAATACGGGGTCAAGCATTACAACGCCGTGCACTGGTATCCCGTTGTGTGCGTGTACGACCGCTACGGCTGGCATACGCCCCAACATTTGGACAAGGAATACTACGCCGAATTCGGCAACTTTGACGTGCGACTGACCCTGCCGCAGCAGTACATCGTCGGCGCAACGGGATTATTGCTTAACGAAGATGAAGTACTGCCTGCCGCCCTGAAAAAGCGTTTACAATTGAGCAATTTCAAGAGTAAGCCGCTCTACGAAAAACCTTCTGTCATTGTTCCCGAAGAACAGGGAAAGACCAAAACATGGCATTTCACAGCGGAAAACGTGCATAATTTTGCTTTTACTGTCGACCCTACTTACCGCATAGGCGAGGTCGTACTGCGCGGCACAAAGATTCAGGTGCTGGCGCGCGAACCGCACGCCGCACGCTGGCAGGAAATCCCCGGACTTGTAGCGCTGATGATGCGGCTCTACAGCGAACAGTTTGGCGCGTATGAATACCCTTCCTTAGTCGTTGCCGATGCGCAGGACGGCACCGAATACGGCATGATGGCGATTGTCAACGGCTTCTATCCGGGCAATATCGGGCTGATTGCCCATGAACTGGCGCATCAGTGGTTTTATGGTATGCTCGCCAATAACGAAACTTATCGCGCCTACTTAGACGAAGGTTTTGCCGAATTTCTGACCGTTTGGATGCTAGAAAAACTCTACGGCGGCAAAGAAGTGCCGCAAGGCGTTAAAAGCAAAGCCGTTACGCGCCGTTTGCAGCCTTATAACTTTGGCTACGCGCGGCTGATTTACCCTTATTTAGATGCTGTTCATCAGGGTTTTGACAAGCCGCTGAATACCCATTCCAACGATTTCAACGGCGGCATCGGGCAAACAGGCGGCTATGGGCTGACCTATTCCAAAGGCGGCACGATGCTCATGCAGTTGCGTTACGTGCTAGGCGATGAACTTTTTTACAAGGCTATCGCCGATTATGTGCGGCGGTGGAAGTTTAAACACCCCTACCCCGAAGATTTCCGACAAAGCGTCGTCGCTACCACCGGACAAAACCTGAACTGGTTTTTTGACCAATGGACGGAAACGACTAAAACGACCGATTACGCCATTACAGGACTTCGCAAAGGCAAAAAACAGGGTGAATACCAACTGGAACTGACCCGCAAAGGCGAGATGCAAATGCCCTTAGACATCAGCATTACCACTCGCAGCGGCGAAGTAAAAAATTTTCACATCCCTAATGACTGGTTTCAAAAGCCGACAGCGGCAAGCATTTTACCCAAATGGACAGGCTGGGGCAGCGTACTCAACCGCCGCTATGCGGCTACCGTTCAATTAGATGCGCCGCCTGTGCGCGTAGAAATAGATACCTCGCAAACCCTTGCCGATATAGACCGCAGCAATAATATATGGCAACGACAACTCCCGCATATTCAGTGGGAACACAAAGTAAAAAATCTGCCCCGCTGGCGCGATTGGCAGTACTTTTGGCGACCTGACATTTGGTACAACAATTACGACGGCTTTCAGATAGGCGCACGGCTTTCAGGCGACTACTTTCAAAATAGAAAAAACTGGCTCATAGCCGCATGGTGGAACAGCGGCATCCTGCCTAACAACATTCCCGAAGCGGACAAGTCATTTCACCGCAAATGGTCGGCGCAGGTCAATATCAATGGCTATTATCTTTCCATGATGCCGCGCTGGCAGCAACATATTAACGCTAAATGGAATGCGGGCGTTTACAGGCATCAGGTAGGACTCTCGCGCATCATCCGCCGCCGCGACCAATACAATCCCAATTATCACCTGCTGGAGGTCAATCAGTTGACGCTCTACAGACCCGCCGAAACCGACCGCAACTACTTGCATTTTCCTGCTTTCTGGCGCACGGGGGTTGTCAATAGTACGCTAAACACATCACTAACGCGCTATTATCAAAAAAGCAAAAGCAACGGACAGGCAAAACTACTCTTGCGCAGTCCGTTTTGGATAACACCCGATAACTACGGCTATCTGGAAGGCGAATGGAAACACACTATCACAGGCAAAAAATCAGACCTGCGGATGCGCTACTACGCCCGCTTTTCACAAGGCTCTTTGCTGCATTTGGAGTCTAACTTGTATGTTGCAGGAGCGAATCCCGAACAGTTGCTAAGCAACCGATTTACGGAAGCTGTCCTTGTTTCACCTTTGTTTTTTATTACAGAAGATAGCAAGTGGAACAGGCTGCATATGGCCGGCGGTATGAACCTTAGGGGTTTTGCCTCGCAGTCCTTCGGTTCTTCCCAACGTTTTTTTATTGGCAGGCATGGCATCAGCACCAATTTAGAGTGGGATTTCAGCAAACTATTGACCGTTCGCCCCAAGTTATTGAAGCAATATGTGAAAGTAAATAGCTATTTGTTTACAGACGCCGGCATTTTGTACAACCGTTTCGACAAGATTGAATGCTTGGCAAATGCAGGTATTGGCACCTATGCGACTATTCAGACCGGAGGCGAACACCGCAATAAAAAGCCTGTGATCGTACGTATTGATCTGCCTTTTGTAGCAAGCCGCCCAATAGAGGATCGCTATTTTAGTTTGAACCGATTTATTTTCGGAATTGGTAGGTCTTTGTAGCTTTTTTCTTATCTTTGAAGTATAAAATTACATTCAAGTCCAACTAAACTTTCAAACGTTTTCAATTGTTCTTCTGATCTTGTTGTTGCACAATTGGTATTCTTGTTGGCCGTCTTAAAGCGAAAAACATCATTTTTAATTTTAAGTACGAATGCTAACTCAATTGCTACGCTTACTCGAAAAATTCTTTGCTGTGCCATGCAACGAAATTCTGTCTTGTGGGGTCTTTTTTACGAGCAGCGATTCTTCTTAACCCTTAATTTAAGGACTAGCCTATGATGCAGCCGAAAGAATGGACAGAAGAAAAGCTGATCGAGATGTGCGCCAAAGGCAACGGCACGGCACAGCGGCTTATGTACGAACGTTTTTACAAAAAAATGTACGTTGTAGCGCTGCGCTATTCTAAGACCACCTTTGAAGCCGAAGACATTTTGCAAGAGTCTTTTGTTAAGATTTTTGCGGCAATTGCGAACTTCAAAAAAGATTCTACTCTTGATTATTGGATCAAGCGCATTGTTATCAACACCGCGCTGAAACACAATCGCCGCATGCTTGACAAAATGCACATGGACGATGTGGACGACATGGTAGAAGAACCTGCATCCGAAGTCTTTGCAGACCAGTCCTACGACTTTAAGGAGCTGTTGGCCATCATCCAGCAATTATCGCCCGGTTATCAGGCTGTTTTCAACCTGTATGCCATTGAGGGGTATAAGCACAACGAAATTGCAGAAATGTTAGGCATTTCTGAAGGAACGTCAAAGTCACAGTATGCAAGGGCTAAGGCATTGATACAAAAAATGCTGGCAAAAGACGAGGAAAAGGTCTATGAAAAGCAACGAGAGAAAATTTGAGGACATATTCAGAGATGCGTTTGAAAACGCCGAATTAGCGCCCTCAGCCGAGGTATGGAAACGCATCGAACGGGAGGTGGCTAAAAAACCGCGTCTGATGACCATGCCGCGCCTGAAGCAAATCGGCATTGCTGCCGCTATTGCCCTGTTTGCCCTTTCCACTTCTTATTTTGGTTATCGCTATTTCAACGCTGCTAAACCCGTTGCTATTGAAAATACGACTACTCAACCTGCTGTAATTACCACTCCCAATACAGCTACTATACAGTCGCAAGATAATGCCGCATCCAACAATGCGCCGCAAACTGCACTTACGAACCCTACCGATGTCGGCGGACAACTGCCTGCTGTTACACAAGGCAGCGGAACTACCGGCGGCACAAACAAGCGTGTGGAAATTATTTCAGGTGCTGCGCGAAGAAATATCGCTGCGCTGCCACCGGCTGATATGCAAAACGGCAAAACTGATGCAAATAGCATCGCTTTCTTGCCTTCATCAGCTTTACAAATGTTGCCTGTGGAAGAATATTCCCTGAGCGGAAAAGCGCCTGAAAAAGTGGCTTTTGTTCCTCTTTTGTCCACCGAAGATTTGCCGATAGCAAAATCTGAGGAATCCCGTCGCGGATGGATTGGGCTGATGGTAGCACGCAACGAATTTAACCCGGGCTTCTCGCGGGTGAGTAATGTACAACCTACGCCTTTCATTACAGGGCAGTATGCAGAGGCTTCCATCATCCACAACGACCTGACAGACAGTCTGTTCAATAAAAATTCAGTGAGTTTGCAGATAGACGGCGGATACTTTATCGGTCGGAAGTTGGCGATTCGTTCCGGGCTGGCTTTTATGCGTAACTCGTACAGTGTAAATACTTCTGCTGAACTGATTTTGCCGCCCTTCCTGCAAGGCAGCGCCGCCAAAGCCAATAGCATTGAGGTACATACGCAAATGTTGAGCGTGCCGCTGCAATTAGCCTACGTTTCACAAGGTAAATTCGGCTATCAGTTCTCAGCCGGCATCGCAGGCGATATTACCTTGGGTCATACCATCCATAGCCGCCGCGTAGAAGGCGTAGAATATACCTTCGGCAACTACAAAGCATTCAATATCAGCGGATTGGCAGGAGTGGGGCTGTTTTACAACTTTACCCCCCATCTGGGCATTCAGCTAGATGCCAACTATCGCCGTAGCCTAAATTCCGTCTATCAAACCCCTCATTTACAGGCAAATCCGCAATGGATTTCGTTCGGTGGCGGGCTTTTGTACAAGTTTTAGGCAAGTGGCGTAATTTTGCCACATGAAAATACGCTTCCAAGATTTAATTCTACACGAAGACCAGGACTATATCCTGATTAATAAGCCTGCTTACATCTCAACCTTAGACGAGCGAACGATTGACAGCGCCAGCATTATCCGTTTGGCAAAAGCCTACTGGGAGGATGCGCAGGTCTGCCACCGCTTAGACAAGGAAACAAGCGGCATTCTAGCAATTGCCAAAAACCCCGAAGCCTACCGCCACTTAGCGATTCAATTTGAAGACCGTTCGGTGAAAAAGGTTTATCACGCTGTTGTGGAAGGCATCCATCAGTTTGATGGCGTAGATGTGTATTTGCCAATTGCTCGGACTTCGAGCGGTGGCGTGCGCATTGACAAGCAGGAAGGCAAGGAAGCCGAAACGATTTTCTACACCAAAGAAGTTTTCAAAAAACATACGCTGGTAGAATGTTTCCCCCTGACGGGTCGGATGCACCAAATCCGCATCCACTTAGCCTGCCTCAAAGCCCCGATTGTTGCCGATGAGTTCTACGGCGGGCATAAATTGTACCTTTCCGAGTTGAAGCGCAATTTCAACCTGAAAAAATTCACCGAAGAGCAGCCGCTGATTAGTCGCGTAGCGCTTCATGCTTTCGGGCTGGAATTTATGGCGCTCAACGGCGAACCGCTGCGTGTAGAAGCGCCCTATCCGAAAGATATTGCCGCCCTGCTGCGCCAGTTGCGGGCGAATGTGTAAATTGAAATGCTCATTCCATTAGCTTTAGCTACATATCATGCGGTTACAGTCCTTGTATTTGCAAAACTTTCGCAAAATCAGTAGTCAGCAACTGCCTGAACCTGCTATTGTTTTGCATGAGGATATCAATGTGCTGGTAGGAGCAAACAACACAGGTAAAACAAGTATTCTGCGAGCAATTCAAAAGGTACTCAATACAGCGACGTTGGAACCCAATGATTTCAATTTTTTACTGGAAGACGGCAACTTAGACATCAAGGGCGATATGCGTTTTTCTGCCAACGAATGGCAGACCTTTCTCAAAATTGCAGGCGACAGGCAGATAGCAAACGGTAACGCGGCGCTATTGGATGAGCAGATGCTTGTACGGTTGTCTAAAAAACTCAGCAAACAAACTGTTTCATTTTATAGGAATGCTGTTTTTGCCAACAGGCGTATCCTCAATCACGTAGTACGTGCTGAAATAGATTTTGTGCCTGCCAATACAATAGAACGAAGTTTAGTAGCTGATATTCAGGCATTTTTAACCAATGCAAATTTCTACGACAGCTATAAAACACCGCTGTATTTAGATTCCAAAGGCGATATAGCCGAAAAAGAGCGTTTTATGCCGCTGGCAGAGTTGGAAAAACCTTCTGCTATCGGTCAAAACAGGATTCGCGGCTTGCTCTATGCGCTCAAAAAGAAAAGCGCTGCTGATTTTGAGGACTTTAAAAGCCGTCTGCTGACCGTTTTTACCGAAATTGAAGATATAGACGTTGTTCACAATGAAGAGATTGGAGAATTTGAGTTGCGCATCATAGAAAAAATGCGCGACAACGGAACTTCAAAATCAGTCGCTTACGACATCAAACATACCGGGCAGGGCATGCAATCGCTGGCGCTGATGTTATCCGCGATTCTATTGCTCAAACCGCGCATTGTGCTGATGGATGAGCCGGAAGTACACATGCACCCAACCCTTATCCGCGATTTTACACGTTACATTAAACAATTATCTGCCAATACGCAATTTATCATGACAACCCATAGCCTTGTTTTGATGCAGGAAATGGGGCTTGATAAAGTTTTTCTATTGACGAATGAAGCCAAAGGCGTTCGTATTCATCAGGCAGTAGAAGCCAATGGCTGGCAGGAAGTGATTCAAAATCTGGGCTACACGGTAGATATCCTCAACTACACCCTGCAACCCAAAGTATTGGTGTTTGTAGAAGGCGATAGCGACAAAAAATATTTGCTTGCCTTTGCCGTCAAAGCCGGACTTTCACATGCAATCAATGAAAAAAATACAGCCTTTGTAAACATGCAAGGCAAAGGCGACCGATACAAGTTAGCCAATCTGATTCAGAAGTTGCAGGAAGGTGTGCTGACATCGCCCTGGCTGATGGTACTTGACCGCGATGAGATGAAACCCAAGGAAATAGCGGCGTTCAGAGAGAAGTATTTCAGCAGCTATCCTAACCGCCTGCATTACTTTGGCAAAAGGCAAATTGAAAACTATCTGACAGATGCCACAGCTATCAAAAAGTTAGTAGCAGGCAAGATAAAAGACGATTCTTTGCGCCAATACTGGGAACAGACAGACTTACAGACACAACTGCTGCAACTTTGCGAAACGCAAAAAGAGGACGTTTACGAAAACTTTGCAGCCGACGCTGTTATCAATGGTACAATTATTCAGATAAAAGAGATTCGTGAACTGATTAAGCAATCCGGCAGTCAAAACATCACCGATTTTGCCGCAGCGCTGAATAGTATTATTTTCAGAAAAGCGCTGGAAATTGGGAAGAATGCTGATTCTATGCGAAACTTTTTTGAACAGGAATGGGCAGCAGGCAAGTTAGATATGTGCGATGGACGCAAACTGCTCAAAAACCTGCGGCAGTGGGTAGAGAAGAACTTCCGCGTATCATTTACCGATGATGAAATAATTGACAAGATGGAAGTTTTGCCCAAAGAAATTGCTGAATTGCTCAACAAAATAATAAACACCCTATGAGCGAAAAGGAAACCCCCCTCATGCGGCAGTACAACGCTTTCAAAGCCAAGTATCCGGGCGCCTTGCTGCTGTTTCGCGTGGGTGATTTTTATGAAACCTTTGGCGCAGATGCCGTGCGGGCAAGCCGCATTCTGGATATTGTGCTGACAAAGCGTTCCAATGGCGCGGCTTCGGATGTTGCGCTGGCAGGCTTTCCGCATCATGCCTTAGATAACTACTTGCCCAAATTGGTGCGGGCAGGCGAGCGCGTCGCCATTTGCGACCAATTAGAAGATCCGCGTTTTGCTAAGGGTTTGGTCAAGCGCGGCGTTACCGAACTGATTACGCCCGGCGTCGCCTACCACGACCAAGTATTGGACACGCGCCGCAACAACTACCTCTGCGCCCTGCACTTTGCCAATGGAAAAGATACCATCGGCATTGCGCTGTTAGACATCAGCACGGGGGAGTTTTTGACTACACAAGGCAACCTTGCGCATGTGCAAAGACTGCTGCAAAATTTCGCCCCTGCCGAAATCATTTTTAGCAAATCCTGCAAAAAATTTTGGGAAGAGCATTTTATTGCAACAGGCGTTGCCGATAAAATCAGTCATTATCCGATAGATGACTGGGTTTTTCAATACGATTACGCTTATGAAAAGCTGACGCGGCATTTTGAAACCGCATCGCTCAAAGGCTTTGGCATAGAAAATTTGCCAGAGGGTATCGTAGCGGCAGGCGCGGCGCTGTACTATCTGGAAGCCACCGAGCACAAAGAAATTCGACACATTTCCGCTATTAGTCGCATTGAGGAAGAAGGTTATGTGTGGTTAGACCGCTTTACGATACGCAATCTGGAACTGATTTATCCGCAGCACGAGGGCGGCGTACCGCTGATTCAAATACTTGACCACACCCGCACGCCGATGGGCGCGCGGCTGCTAAAAAAATGGGTAACGCTGCCGCTCAAAGATAAAATCAAGATAGAGGAAAGATTGGCCGCCGTTGCCTACTTAGTTGAAAACGAGGAATTTCGGGAACAGTTGAGTCACTTTTTTGCACCTGTTGGCGATTTAGAACGAATGGTTTCCAAAGTGGCTGCGGGGCGTATCAATCCGAGGGAGTTGCAGCAACTGCGCCGTTCGCTCTTGCAGGTGCAGCCCGTCAAACTCTTGCTGACGCATGCCAACCTACCCGTTTGGAAACAACTGGCAGACCAACTCAATCCCTGTCAGTTTTTATTGGATAAAATCGGGGCGGAACTCAGCGAAGATGCGCCCGCGCTGATTAATCAGGGCAACCTCATCCGTGCAGGAGTACATCCCGAACTGGACGAACTGCGAGCGATTGCTTTTTCGGGCAAAGATTTCCTGAAACAAATTTTAGACCGCGAAGTACAGCGAACAGGCATTAACTCACTGAAAATCAATTACAACAAGGTTTTTGGTTACTATATTGAAGTCAATAATTCGCAGAAAGACAAAGTCCCTGCCGGCTGGATTCGGAAGCAGACGCTTGCCAATGCCGAGCGCTACATTACCGAAGAACTGAAAGTTTACGAAGAAAAAATCCTAACGGCAGAGGAAAAAATCGCCGCCTTGGAAGGGCAAATTTTCCGGCAGTTGGTAAACGTAGCGGCCGAATATGTGCTGCCTATTCAGCAAAATGCCAAAATACTGGCGATGCTGGACTGCCTGCTGTCCTTTGCCGATACGGCGGTTGCAAATGGTTATGTTCGCCCCATCATCGGTGAGCATCCAATCATTGACATTCGCGCCGGCAGACATCCCGTCATTGAGCGGCAACTGCCCCCAGGTGAGCAATACGTACCCAACGATGTTTTTTTAGACCCTGACAATCAGCAAATTATCATTATCACAGGGCCAAACATGTCGGGTAAGTCTGCCCTGTTGCGACAAACCGCGCTGATTGTGCTGATGGCGCAAATGGGTTGTTTTGTGCCTGCCGCCGAAGCCAAAATCGGCTTGGTGGACAAAGTTTTTACCCGCGTGGGCGCAAGCGACAACCTTTCCAGAGGCGAAAGTACGTTCATGGTGGAAATGACCGAAACGGCAAGCATTTTGAACAACCTCAGCGAGCGCAGCCTGCTCATCATGGACGAAATCGGGCGGGGAACGAGTACCTACGACGGCATTTCCATCGCTTGGGCAATCGTAGAATATCTGCACAATCATCCGAAATTTCGCCCCAAAACGCTCTTTGCCACGCACTACCACGAACTCAACGCGCTGGCAGAGGAACACGAGCGCATCCGCAATTTCAACGTTGCCGTAAAGGAAACCGGCGGCAAAGTGGTGTTCCTGCGCAAGCTGATGCCGGGCGGCAGTGAGCATAGTTTTGGCATTCACGTGGCGCAACTGGCAGGTATGCCCAATCCCGTTGTCATTCGCGCGCATGAAATCATGCGGCATCTGGAAAAGGACACCTCTCGCGAGCATCACCGCAAACAGATACAAGCCAAAATGAGCCGTATGCCCCAAACGCAAGCGTATCAAATCAGCATGTTTGAGGCATCAGACCCCAATTATGCAACTGTAAAAGAAATGGTCAAACAGTTAGACATCAACACTATTTCGCCCGTTGAGGCGCTGCTGAAACTAAATGAAATCAAGAATTTGTTAAGCAAGTGATGCAGAAAAACAGTCCAAAAATGATAGAGACCGCCAAAGCGCAGCTTACCGCCGCGCTGGTGGCAGTTATTACCCAAAAACAGACCGAAGAACAGGCGACAGAGTATATCAACGAACTGGAATTTCTGGCTGAAACGGCAGGCATCCGCACGCTGAAAAAATTCCGCCAGAAGTTGGAGCGTCCACATCCCCGCACTTTCGTCGGCAAGGGCAAGTTGCAGGAAATTCAGGCGTTTGTGCAGGCAGAAAAGCCCTCAATGGTCATTTTTGACGATGAGTTGAGCAGTTCGCAAATGCGCAACTTGGAAAAAGAGTTGAAATGCAAGATTTTAGACCGCACGATGCTCATTATTGAAATATTCCTGTTGCGGGCAAAAACCGTACAGGCGCGTACGCAGGTAGAACTTGCGCAAATGCAGTACATGCTGCCCCGCCTGACACGCATGTGGACGCACCTTTCGCGCCAGCAAGGTGGCGTGGGCGTGCGCGGTGGCCCGGGCGAGAGCGAACTGGAAACCGACCGTCGGATTATCCGCGATAAAATTGCCCTCTTGCGCGATAAGCTCAACCGCATTGAAAAGCAAGGCGAAACCCAGCGCAAATCGCGGGAGGCAATGGTGCGCGTAGCCCTTGTAGGCTATACCAACGTGGGCAAATCCACCCTGATGAACCTGCTCGCCAAAGCCGATGTTTTTGCGGAAAATAAACTCTTTGCAACCGTAGATGCGACCGTGCGCAAAGTAGTGATAGACCAAATTCCGTTTTTATTGACCGATACAGTCGGTTTTATCCGCAAGTTGCCAACTCACTTAGTAGAAAGTTTTAAATCCACGCTTTCCGAAATTGTGGAGGCGGATATATTGCTACACGTAGCGGATATTTCGCACCCTTCGTTTGAGGAGCATATCGAGGTGGTGAACAAAACCCTTGCCGACATTGGCGCAGGCGAAAAAACGACCATTCTGGTTTTCAACAAAATAGACGCTTATCAGAATCCTGAACTGGAGAACGGCTCGCCTTTTGAAGAGCATCAGGGCAAACCGATGCTGGAACAGCTCAAAAATATGTACTTGAGCAAAATGCCCCGTGCGATTTTCATTTCAGCGCAGCAGAGAATCAATATCAACGAATTGCGACAACTGATGATGCAGGAAATTGCCAAAAAGTATTTCAGCATCTACCCGAACTTCCTCAACCGCGACCAAATGCCCGCATACGTAATGTCTTACGCGCTGCCGGAGTAGTTGGAAACGCGGGTTTCTGGAACACGGATTATGCCGGTTTTCACAGATTTTTATTTTGCCGTTATTCGTGAGGACACGAACAACGGCTGGAGAATTATTGGAACACGGATCATGCTGTTTTTCACAGATTTTTATGTTGCCTATTGCAGTAGCTCGTGTCCTCACGAGCCACGGTCGTTATTGCGTGTGTCTCCACATGCGAAAAACTGTTATCGCCGTTGCGTGTGTCCCCACACGCGACAAGTGTAATCCTCTGCGTTCTTCGCGAAAAATCATAGCGCGCTTTGCGGTTGAAATTTCATCGCAAAGCGCGCCATGTGTAAAAATGCTAAGTCCGCAGACTGCCTTTGTGAGCGTTCTCCCAATTTTAAATTTTACAGGCTAATAAACCAAGGCATTGCCACGATTGGGCTTTGCCGTCGGTTCGTGTACGAAGCCATTGATAATCAGGTAGCGCACTTTTCCATTTTCTGAAAGCACAAGGTCGGGATTTTGTTCCATGCTAACCGTATCACCGGGGCGGGTGTGGTTGCCGCGCAGCAGGTTTAGCGGAATAGCTGCCGGAACGTCTTTTTCCTGCCAGTCCTGCCCTTTGTAGCGCAAGGCGGTGTATCCCTCGCTCATTAATCGGCTGAAATCGAGCTTTCTGATTTGGTCAAGGCTATACATTTCTTCGGGGTAAACCTTGCCAAAGTTCACTTGCAAATTCGTGCAGTCTATTTCGCGGTAGCCGTATAGCGTGCTCAAATCGCCGATATCATCTATAAAACACTGATAGTAGAAGCTCCGCCCGTCGGATTTTGTTTGCTCGCGGATGTCAAAAGACACATCGGCGCGATAGGCAGTGCCGTTAAAATCCAGATTGGCATTGCGCAGTATCAAGTGGCGCAGCTGTGTGCGGTTTTCGGGAATTGCCCAATACTGTTCGGTGGTGTATTGCTCGTATTCCTTTTGCGCGATGGCATACAGCGCCGAAAGGATAGAAATAAAATTCAGTTGGCGAATGTAGAACTTTTCGGGGTCGTTGGGGTAGCCGCCCGATTCTATCAGCACGGTGCTTGTACCCCATTGCTGGATGTTGTCGCCAAAGGCACGGGGTTCAAACTCATCGTTGTATTTGGCTACCTGTCCGGGAATAATGCCTTGCAAGTCTTCGTTCATCGCAGCAATCAAGCGCATGGCGCGTTCCCGCACGGGATTAATTTCTTTAGCAACGTTATAAGCGGGTGCCAGAAACGAAATCGTAGCAGGTTTAGGGGTGTAATAAGCGGTATAGCGCGTATGCTGGTCGTGCAGGTTGAAACCAAAATCGGCGTTTAGCTCGTCGCGCAGATTTTTGAGCAGTCGCGATTCGGGATTGACCAAACGCAGCGCGTCGCGGTTCATGTCTATGTCCAATGCTGTGCGTCGCTTGAAAACCTCCGACCCGTCGGGGTTCAACATCGGTACAAAATGCAGGCTCAAATTGTCCAGAATAACCTTGCGGTAGCTGTCTAACTCATCCGAAGCGCTGAAGAATCGGAAAATATCGAACAGCGCCATGGTTGCTGTCGGCTCGTCGCCGTGCATTTGCGACCAGAGCAAGACTTTCGTTGTACCTTTACCCAATTGGATGTGGTGAATCACGCGCTTTTCGGTAGAAAGTCCCAGTTCTTTTACTTGAAAGCCTTTGTCGGGCGAAAGTGCGGCGATCAATGGCTGAATATCGGTATGCTTGAAGCGGCGATAGGTAAAATAAGGCTCGCGGTAGGTCTCGTATTGTTGTTGCAGGGCAGCAACGAACGCTTTTCTGTTCATAGTTATTTTTTGGGCAAAAATGGATGCGCTCATGCAAAAGCACAAGCACAGCAAGAGTGTAAACCGATGAGTTTGCATCTTTGACGATAGTTTAAAACATGCTCCAGTGTATAATGGCATCAAAAAAATGCACGATAGCAGAAGGGCGAATCAGGAAGGCAAGCAGGAAGCCAAACAGTGCGCCGTAGAGGTGCGCCGAGTGGTTGATGCTGTCCGAGCCGCGCTTGTCGTAGAAGTAAGAATAACCCAGATAGATGCCGCCCCAGATGAAGCCCGGCAGGCAAAAGAATGCGTAGAGGCAAACAACCTCAGTTGGGTTGTAAAAAATAGTAGCAAAAATAATAGCAGAAACTCCACCCGAAGCGCCCAGTGAATTGTAATACGAATGATCCTTGTAGCGCAGATAGGTTGGAATATCCGCAGCGACGATGCCGCCGATGTAAAGTAGCAAAAAGTACAAATAGCCCAGTTTCTGCCCGTGAACTATGACAAAGTAGCGCTCGATCCAACTGCCGAAGAAATAAAACGTAAACAGGTTGAAAATCAGATGCACCCAACCGATGTGAATCAGTCCGGAGGTGATGAAACGATACCATTCTCCCCTGCGACTAATTCGGTAAGGATTTAGCATCCACTTTTCCTGTAAATCAGGGCGTGTGAATACGTATATGCTTATGCCGCCTGTAATAAGCATGATAATGACGGTCAGAGAGAGTTGCATAGATGCTTTATTTTTCGCGTTCGATAACTGATTGGGCAAAGGCGCGGATTGTTTCATGGCGGTCAGGTGCAAGCCCTGCGGCAGCCAGCGCGGCAAAACCTCTGTCAAAGTAAGCGTTCATGGCTTGCTCTGCCTGCTCGCGTACTTTGAGTTGTTCGTAAATTTCCTTGACTGAATCTATTTTTACCTGTGGATCAAAATCTTCTACAGACAGCCAGTAATCTAGCTCGCGGGTTTGCATCGGATTGGCAAGTTCCAGCGCACGAATCAGCAGGAAGGTTTTTTTATTGGCAATAATGTCGCCGCCGACCTGCTTGCCGAACTTGTCCGGTTCGCTGTACACATCTAATATGTCGTCTTTCAACTGGAAACCGATACCTAACTGAATGCCGAATTCGTACAAATTGCGGATAGTTTCGGGGGCTGCACCGCCGAGTATTGCACCCATTTCAAGGCTGAATCCGAGCAGCACAGCCGTTTTTAGGCGAATCATATCAATGTATTCTTCCATCGGTACGCGCTTGCGCTGTTCAAAGTTCATGTCCATCTGCTGTCCTTCGCAAACTTCTACCGAAGTTTTGTTGAAACGGCGCAGCAGGAGCGGCAATAGCGCAGGCGGTACACTTTCCAGCAACTGGTCGTAGGTTTTTACCAACATCACATCGCCTGAGAGCAGGGCAGTGTTGTCATTCCATTTTTCGTGTACCGTTGGCTGACCGCGACGCAGCGGGGCTTTGTCCATGATATCGTCGTGTATCAGGGTGAAATTGTGAAACATTTCAACAGTAATCGCCGCCTGAACATCGTTTTGCCAGTCGTCAGCTACGGCATATTTGCCCAACAGCACCAACATCGGGCGCATCCGCTTGCCGCCGAGCGACATAATGTAGCGGATTGGCTCGTAAAGTTCGATTGGTTTTTCGCCGAGATTCAGTTGTTGTATTGCTTTTTCAAGGGCAGCCTGTGCGTTTAGAAAATCAAATTCCATACAGTCGTTTGTTGGGGACAAAAGCAAATATAAGTGTCAAACGGCTAAGTTGGCAGTTTTTTGATAACTTAGTGTGCTTATCCGCTTCGCTATTGCAATGCCGGACAATCACAATATACAAAGCATTGAAGCAAACTAATAGCCGTCGGACAACGTTTGAAAAATTAAATAATCAGGCAAAAAAATGGAAATCAAGCAGGAAATAGTGGAAATCGTAAACAAGCTACCCGATGAAGTATTGGGTGAGATTTTACAGTACCTTCGTCAGGTAGAAAAAACCACCACAGAGAAAATACAGCTTTCGCTGAACCTTCGCACAATTCTGACCGAAGACCGGGAACTGCTGAAAAAATTGGCGAAATGATAGATTATCAGGAGCTAATTGAAATTCATCAACTACTCATACGCGAGTTTGGAGGTTTACAAGGCGTAAGAGATGAAAACGGACTAAAATCGGCTATTGAAAGACCATTTAGCGGATTTGGGAACACAGAGTTTTACCCAAGTCCAGAAGAAAAAGCAGGAGCAATCCTGGAAAGTATCGTTAAAAACCACCCGTTCATAGATGGCAACAAAAGAACAGGCTATGTTTTAATGCGCTTGCTATTGATGAATGCCGGCAAAGATATAGCAGCTACGCAGGACGAAAAGTACGAATTTGTAATTGCTGTGGCAGCAGGAAAACTTGATTTTCAACAAATTGTAACTTGGATCAAGCAACGAGTTACAAGCCGATAATACAACTTATGCGCACCACTCTATTTGTTATTTTTTCCCTGTTGGCGGTGGTTGCAGGCTGCCGTTCGGAAACCGCAGAGCGGCAGCAGGCTGCTAATCGTCTGGCTGCTGACGACACCCTGCGGCTGATTACCACGCTGCAAGACCGCCGCGCTACCGATTCGCTCATTGAGCTGCAGCAAAGCAATGCGCCGCAGCATCGGGAGGCGGTTGCGCTGGCGCTGGCTTCGGTACAGGACACAGCGGCGCTCACTGCGCTGTACTATTTGCTGAACGACAAGGAGCCGGGTGTCCGCAAAATGGCAGCGTATGCCATCGGGCAAACGGGCAGCGCTGCATCGGCTTCTCAACTGATTTATGCGATTAATAAGGACAAAGCGGCGGAAGTTACGGCGGCAGCGCTGGAAGCCTTGGGCAAATGCGCCGACTCTACCGCCTTGCAGGCACTGGCAGCCTTTCGCTACGAAGCTCCCGAACAGGCGGCGCAGCGCTACGGGCAAATGCTGGGGCTGTATCGCGCCCTTTCATGGAAGCGTTTGCGGCTGCCCGCAGGCGACAGCAAGGCTGTAGGCTATTTAGAAGCAACTTTCCCCGATTCGCTGCGCATCATGGCGGCCAATTATTTTGCCCGCAATCCCGACAAGGATTACGAAGCTATTACGCGCCCGCTGCTGGCAGCGCTCAACGACGCGCATCCGCATGTGCGGTTGAACATCGCACTGGCATTGAGTAACTCATCGGCGGCGGAGGTACAGCAAAAACTGCTGCAACTGATTCAAAACGATGCGTCCTACGAAGTGCGCGTAGCGGCTTTGCGTGCGCTTGGAGCAGCCAAAAGCCCAATGCAGTTAGAGCCTGTCAAAGAAATTATCGGGCGGGCGCTTTGCGATGCACAGCCCAATGTTGCCGTTACGGCCGCCGAAGTGGTGCGCAGTAAAGCCGACCAAGTGAATATCAAATACTTCTACAGCATCATAGACAGCGTTCGCGACAGCCGTGCGCGGGCATTAGTAATGGGTACGGTGATGAAATTCCACCCCAGCGGAGGGCAGTCGTTCATCGTGGATTTAATCAAAAAAAGCAGCGACCCTTACGAACAGGGATTTTTGCTCAAAGCGCTGGCAGAGCATCCTAAAAATGCAGATTTGCTGACAGGCTACCTCGCGAACAATAACCATGCTTTTGTGCGCACCTCAGCGCTGGAAGGCTTGCTGCAAATCCAGAGTCGTCCCGACTTTGCCACGCTGCCCGAAAAGGATTTTGTGCGGCAGCAAATCACCGAAACGCTGCAAAGTAAAGACGCGGCGCTGATTGCATTGGCAGCAGGTGCGATTGCAGAACCTGCCAACGGCTATGCGCAATACCTCAAAGGAGATACCACGCGCTTGCATCAGGCAAAACAGGGCTTGCCGCTGCCCCGCGACATAGAAACGCTCATTGAAATAGAAAAAGCGATTGCCCACTTAGCAGGCAGACCTGCGCCTGCGCCGCCTCAAATCAAACACCAGCGCCCGATTGACTGGCAAACGCTGGCAACCATTCCACAGGGGCAGGAGGTACTCATCCGAACCACAAAGGGCGACATCGTGTTCCGGCTGTTTCCTGAACACGCTCCCAGCTCGGTGGTGAGCTTTGTCAAATTGGTGAAACAGGGCTATTACAACGGCAAAACCTTCCACCGCGTAGTGCCTGATTTTGTGGTGCAGGGTGGCTGTCCGCGTGGCGATGGCTACGGCGGTATGGACTACACGCTCCGCTCGGAATTTGCGCCGCTCAGCTACAAGGCGGGGATGGTCGGGCTGGCTTCTGCAGGCAAAGACACCGAAAGTTGCCAATGGTTTATTTCGCACATTCCTACGCCGCACTTAGACGGGCGCTACACCATCTTTGCCGAAGTCAAATCGGGAATGGAAGTAGTGCACAAACTGGCAGTCGGAGACAAGATTACAGAGGCGGTATTGAGGTAGAATAGCAATTTTAGCACTTGTTCTGTTATATCAATAAACAAACCATGAAAATCCCTTCCTTTACCAGTCGCCTAAGAAACAATATAGTAGTTGTGCCCGAGGCGATAGCTGCCTGTTCCGGCATCAAAGTTTTCGGGCAGGTGCTCAAATCATTTCTTTTTTGTACAGACGTTGCCATTATCAGAAACACAAACGCTAACGCCATAATTGCGGTGTATCCTTTTACACCCCAGCCGATTATTTCACATGCGCTCATACTGGCAGCGGATAAGCCGATTTTCTGCGGTGTTGGCGGGGGCATTACAAGCGGCGATCGGGCGATTGATCTTGCCATAGATGCTGAGTTTCAGGGTGCGCTGGGTGTTATACTTAATAAACCTACCCCCAACGACCTGATTAAGCGATTAAAGGATAAAATTGATATACCCGTTGTCGTTACGATAGTATCGGAAAAAGAGGACATTGAGGGGCGCATTGCTGCCGGCGTTGATATTCTGAATGTATCGGGTGCAGAGAAAACGCCCCAAATAGTCAAACGCATCCGCGACATCAGCAGCGATGTGGCTATTATTGCTACAGGGGGTAAAACCGATGAGGCGATCCACTTAGCTATTGAAAGCGGAGCTAATGCGATTTCATACACTCCCCCTACAACGGGCGAGCTATTCCGGAACATTATGCTTAAGTATCGCAATGAGTATAGTTAAAATCTTACAGTGCTCGACAGAACCCCGTTCCTGCTTTAAATATCCGCACTGTGCCACAAAAAGCCCCCTGACTTGTGTAACTTTGACGCAAATTACGGCGTAAGAACAACTGCTTGATACCTTTACCTGCTTTTCACATCGGCTTCTTAGAAATCAAATGGGCAGACATTTTTGATATTGCACTGGTCAGCGTATTGCTGTTCAGTGTCTATAAGCTCGTGAAAGGAACTGTTGCCCTGCGCGTTCTGCTCGGTTTGCTGATTTTGTACCTCCTGTTTCTGGTGGTGCAGGCTACGCAAATGGAAATCCTGACGCTAATTCTGGACAAGTTCATGAGCGTAGGGATTATCGCCGCGCTGATTATCTTCCAACAGGAAATCCGCAAGTTTTTGCTTATTTTGGGTAAATCCGCCGATATTCAGGGCTTGCAACTGCTTGCTATTTTCAGGCGGCGCGGACGCAACGACTACGACTTTGATATTCACGACCTGCTGGAAGCGATGAAAGTCATGGGCAGCACGCACACAGGCGCACTGATTGTACTTTCCCGCGACGATGAACTGGATACCTACTGCGAAACGGGGGATGTGATTGATGCCGCCATTTCCAAGCGGCTCATTCTTTCTATTTTCTTCAAAAACAGTCCCCTGCACGACGGCGCGATGATTATCGTCGGTGGGCGCATCAAGGCGGCGCGGTGCATCCTGCCTGTAACGGACAACCGCAATGTACCGCCGAACATGGGGCTGCGCCATCGCGCTGCTATCGGTATGAGCGAAGCGACTGATACGCTCGTATTGGTTGTTTCAGAGGAAACAGGACACGCTTCGGCGATTCGCAGCGGGAAAATATATGCAGCGCTCAATCTGGTAGAACTGCGGCAGCAAATCCAACGCTACCTCTTCCCCAACGAAGGGGAAGAGGAGTAGCGCCTTTGCCTACTTATTTGACCAAAAAGGTCTTGCGATCTCTGCCCACACCTTTGATTATCAGTGATTTGATTTGCGTCGGCAGCTTGGTTTTTAGTTGAATGATACCCTGATCTGTAATATCTAAGCCTCCAAATCCGTTGATGACAGCCTGCAACATGCCGCCCGCACCTGTGGCAAAATAAGGGTTACTTCCGCCGGCAGTTTCTGCTAATACGCCAAAGGGAGGAGCTTCGTTAGGGCGGAAACTTTCTATGAATTGCTCATAACCTTTTTGCGGGTCGCCCATGCGCGTGTTTAAAATGCTGAAAATAGCCTGTGCCATGGCAGGGCTGTCGCCTTTGCGACCCGGGATGTTATCGCCGAGTACTTTCCAGTAGTAGTCCAAGTCTTTGCGTATCGTTGCAGGGTCGGTGATTTGTTTGAGCGGATAAGCCAGCAGGTTAACATCTGCCTGTTTAATCGGCTCGCCGTTGTAGGTTGCGTGTTCGCGGGTAGTGCCGTCGGGGAATTTGAGAATTACCAGCCCGTCAGCTACTTCTTTCCATTTCGGATTTTCGGGCAGCCCCAGTGCGCGGGCCGCAGCATTGGCATAGCCCAAGACTTCTTTTGCCATACCGTTGGTAAAGGCGTTATCGTCCACATTTTCCGCCCATTCATCGGCACATACAACATTGATAATGTGATACTTGCCATCGCTGCCTTTTTCGGCGCGGCTTGCCCAGAAGTCTGCCACCTCTTTTAGCACAGGATAGCCACGTTCGCGCAGCCATACTTTGTCCTGCGTTACCTGATAATATTTCCAGAAAGCAAAACCCACGCAGCCTGTGATATGGTGTTGAAAGGGCCCTGTCAAAGCCCAAACAGGTGTGGCTTCCTGCCCTGTATCGTCCGATTCCCAAGGGAACATTGCTCCCTGATAGCCATGGTTGCGGGCGTTTTGCTTAGCTGCCTCCAATCGCTGGAAACGATACTCCAGCAGGGATTTAGCAATTTCAGGCTGCAAAATAAGCAGCGGGGGGTACATCCACAGTTCGGTATCCCAGAATACGTGCCCGTTGTAGCCCAAGCCGGAAAGTCCCATCGGAGAGAGACTGTACGCTGTGCCTTCGCGGGCAAAGCTGTACAAGTGGTACAACGCAGAGCGCACAGCACGTTGTACAAACAGTTCTGTATCTATCTCAATATCGCTTTGCCAGAGTTTTTCCCATGCCTCTGTATGGCGTTTGAGCAGGCGTTCGCGCTTTTCCAAAGCGGCAAAAATGGTAAGGCGTTCGGCTTCATTGTGCGGGTCGGCTATGTGTTCGGTAGAAATCACCGATCCGACAACAGAAAAGCGGTAGGTCTCCCCTGCTTTCAGTTTTTTGGTGAATTTGAGGCGGTGCATCCCGTAGTCCCACTCTTCGTGGATCAGCTGCGGCTCCTCGCCGCGATGCTCTTCAAACAGAAAGCTATTGCTTGCCGCTACGGTGTGCTTGCCTGTCGGGCTTTTGGCTACAGAAGTCATCAGCGGAATAAGCGCATGTGGGCGGTCTATTAGGTGGTAGCTATTTTTCACATCGCGCAGCACGTCCGGCGCTTGAATGACACTGTGAGCGGTAAACTCTATATCCTTTTTTGCCCGAACAGTTACTTCTATCAGCGCGGTATGGGGCAGATGGCGCAGCGCCATGAGGTTGTGCGTAACGCTTGCCTCATCAGCATAATCAAAGGTTGTGGTAAGGGTTGCCCGCTTCATATCCAGCGTTTGGGCGTAGTTGCTGATATTGGTGCGTCCCAGCCTTCTGCCGTTGATGTCCATGTCCATATTGGCAAACTCAAACACCTTCATGATGTTGCTTACGCGCCCGCGTCCGTAGGTATCAAATGCACCATTGAGTACTACTTCGCTCACTTTCAGTGGGTTAGGCGAGGATACAATACCAATCATGCCATTGGCTACGGTAACGCCAAAGTAGCGGTTCGGATCAATTTGCTGTGCCTGAATATGCCAAGGCGAGTCGGCTAAATTTTGTGCCTGTGCAAGCAATGATGCCCACAAAAGGCACAGCAAAACGGTTAGTTTTTTCATATAAGTCAAAGTTTGTGTGGTGGATCTGTGCATCCCGAAATTTTCGGGAGGCTCATTGAGATAATGATTGCGCTGTTTCTTATGCCTGCATAGAGCAATCTTTCATTCGCGCAGCCAGCCTTTGCGCCTGAACCAGAAGTAAATAAACGCCACTACACCAATCATAAATAGCCATGTCAGCCCATAGCCCCATTCCATCTCCAATTCGGGCATGTGTTTGAAATTCATACCATAAACACCTACGATGAAGGTTAGCGGCATGAAGAAAACCGAAAAGATAGTTAGGATGCGCATGACCTCATTGGTGCGATGCGAGGCTAATGACAAGTGAATGCTAAGCAGGTTATTTGCATCTTCGTAGAGTTGGTTTGCCTGATAGTGCAGCCGCGATGCGTTATCTACCACATCTTGCAGGTAAGGTGATTTATTGGCATAGGCAAGCCCTGTCTTGTTCAGAATCTCATTGAGCGACATGAGCATATTTTTCAGCACGGAGGCTCTGCGGCGCAGCAGATATAACTTGGCAATGATAGCCGTTGGAGAGTTATCGCTGAATATTAATGCTTCGTATCGGTCTAGTTCTTCGGCAGCGGCATTGAGCGGCGGCTCGAACGACTGTACGACCGAGGCATAAACATCCAGCAGGATCGAGAAATTGAGCGCTGTTTCGTTTTTGTGGTAAACGCGCCACTTGTTGCGGATAATTTTGAGGCTTTCGTGATCGTTGCGGTGGATAGATACCAAGAAATTATTGCCGATAAAAAAGGCAATTTTGTTCGTCATCTGACGCACCGTATCGGCTTCAATTGTGCAAGATTCGTCAAACATGCGTACAATGATAAAAGATACATCGCCGATTCGCTCATACTTGGGCAAATGTTCAGGCTCTAAGCAGTCCTGCACGGAAGTTGGGTGAAGATCGTACTGGACGGCTACCTGTGAAAGCTCCCGCAGCGTAGGATTTATCAGGTTTGTCCATTCAAAGCCTGTGGTCTTGCTTTTGAAAACTGACTCAATCATAGTATCGCAGTTAATATTGCGATGCACAAGCACCGGATGCAATTTAATGTAACAACGCGATATTAGAAGGTATTTGCCCGGTTGTTGCTCAAACACAGTTGTTGCTGATCTTTTGCTAATGGGAAAGACATGTAAAAAATAGTGCCTTGCGGTTTGTTATCTTCACACCAGACTGTTCCGTTGTGCATCTCTACCCATTGTTTGACGATAGAGAGTCCGAGTCCGGTCGAGCGTTCGCCCTCTGTGCCGTAGCGCTGAACTTGATTAGACCGCTCAAATAGGTGGCTTTTCAGATGGTCGGGAATGCCGATGCCTGTATCGGCAACTGCAACGAGCGCAAAGTCTTCTGCTTTTTCTACCGAAACAGTAATTTTCCCGCCCATGGGTGTAAACTTGATGGCGTTAACGATCAGATTTTCTAATGCACGTGCAATTTTATCGGCAACTGCATTGATACAGATGTCGTTGTTGGCGGGCTTTATTTGCAGCAACACACCTTTTTTAGCAGCGCGATAAATTTGCGGCACTGTTACCTGTTCTACCAGACCAAACAGATCAGTAGCCTGCCCCGATAGCTGTATGATGTGCTTTTGGGTACACAAATCCAGCAGATCGTTGATGATACTGATGGTGCGCTGTTGGCTGATTCGCATCATTTCGGCATATTCGAGCAACAACTTTCTATCCCCGCCATAATTGGACTTTTTTAACTCGGCAGTTGTAAGATCAATCAGTTGCAGCGTACTTGCTAAAGGGTTGCGCAGGTCGTGGCTGACCATCGCCAGTACCCGATCTTTTGCCGCAATGGTTTCCTGTAATTGCTGTTCAGTTTGCTTGGAGGTGGTGATGTCGTGCACAATTCCCCTGCTGTGGAAAAACAGCTTATTAGGCACGGGAACAGCTTCGATACAAGAAACGGCAATCCAGCGCTCGCCGTGCCGGGGGTGCAGGCGAAAGTTAAACAGGTATTTACCACCCTCTCGTGTGCCTCGGACTAAATTTTGGATAACGAAGTCAAAATCTTCGGGATGTACATGTTCTGCAATCAGCGCTTTATTTACTTTAGCGCCCCGCGGAATGTGCAGAATGTCGTAGGTTTCTTTGCTCCAGCGGGTTTGCCCGTCGGAGGTAAATTCCCAAAAGCCCACCTTAGCAAGTTGCTGAGCGATGCGCAGTTCCTGTCCTTGCTGGATGAGTTCGCGCTGTATTTGCCGATCGGCATCTATTCTGGCAATCAACTTCTCATATACCCGATTATTCATGTTGATCAATAGCCACCCCAAATAGGTGAGGATGGCAAAGTGAACCAACATAGAAATATTTGCAAAATACCGGACTTCCTCCGCCGAGCGCGATACAGGGGCTATTTGTGGAATATCAACAAAGAGAATCCCCGCCAGTATCAGCAGTGGAAATGCTATACTTAAACCAATTTCCAAAGGACGGTTTCGCGGCGTAATCGCAAATCCAATCAGCGGAATCAAGAGCAGGATATGTTGAGTATTGAGTTGATGTCCCTCCCGATAGGAAATATAACCATTGAAAAGAGATGAAAATATAATACAGACAGGGCGGGCGATGTGGTCGTAGCCTTTCTTATTTAAAAAAATCAGCCCCCAAAACAGAAATACCAACAGCAAAATAACCATGACCCGCTCGGAAGCGTTTGTTTCAAAGCCGATCAACGGGAGAGATAAAATAGCCAGCGAGGAGATATGAAACAGGATTCGATTAAAAACCCTGATTTGATACACCTCGTATCGGCTGCGATTGCCCTTAGGAACATCATCCAAAAACAGTTGCAGACGACACAATAGATTGTTACGGCGGCTAATTTTCATTGGCGTAGGTACTGTTTGTTGAGTAACGTAAAATAAATTAGTATATTATCAACCGATGAGCAAGAATACTGCATCAAAAAGATAAATGCCGACCATATAAACGAATGACAGACGCAATACAAAGCAAATTACCCCGCGTAGGCACGACTATTTTTACTGTTATGTCGGGGCTGGCAGCCGAATACGGCGCGATTAATCTTTCACAGGGCTTCCCTGATTTTGGCAGCGACGAGGCGCTGTCAGATCTGGTTTATGCTTACATGAAAAAAGGAATGAATCAGTATGCACCTATGCCTGGTATTATGCCGCTGCGCGAGCGGATTGCCGAAAAAACGGAGGCACTCTATGGCTACCAGCTTAATCCTGAAACTGAAATAACGGTTACTTCGGGAGCAACCGAGGCGCTTTACGCTGCCATTGCCGCCGTTGTCCGGCAGGGCGACGAGGTGATTGTGCTGGAGCCTTGCTACGACAGCTACATTCCTGCCATAGAATTGAACGGTGGAACGGTCGTTCCTGTAGCGCTCCCCGCACCCGACTTTCATTTGGACAGGGCGGCGCTGGCGGCGGCAATTTCGCCGCGCACACGCGCAATCATTATCAATACGCCGCACAATCCTACGGGCGCGGTCATGAGTGCAGACGATATGCAGTGGCTGGAAAACCTGCTGGCAGATATGGATATTTTCCTCATCAGCGACGAGGTTTACGAGCACATTATCTTTTCAGGCAGCCACGAAAGCGCTTTGAAATATCCGCGCCTTGCCGAGCGCAGTTTTGTGATTTCGTCCTTCGGAAAAACATTTCATGTAACAGGCTGGAAGGTAGGCTATGCCGTAGCGCCTGCCCCGCTGATGCGCGAGTTTAGGAAAGTCCACCAATTCCTGACTTTCAGCACGGCAACTCCACTGCAATACGCCATCGCCGACTATTTGCAGCAACCCGAAAAGTACCTCAGTGTTTCGGAGATGTATGTTCAAAAGCGCGACCGCTTCTGCAAATTGATGCGGGAGACGCGCTTCCGTTTTACGCCTGCGGAGGGCACTTACTTCCAACTGGCCGACTACTCGGCAATTACCGACGAAGCCGATACTGATTTTGCTGTGCGGCTCACCAAAGAAATTGGCGTGGCAACAGTCCCCGTTTCGGTATTCTACCAACAGCCCAAGCAGGAGCAACTGCTGCGCTTCTGCTTTGCCAAAACCGATGAAACATTAGAGCGAGCAGCCGAACGCTTGGTTAAATTATAGTTAACAGCGCTTTCATTGAGCGCATTATTTCTGCATCGTCCGTAGCAAGGTGTATAATATTTTCACCATTGCCAAAGAATATACCGCATAAAGTTGACCAAACGAACTTGGTAACATCTTCTTCGGCAGAGGTAAAATTGCTACTGCTTGCAACTTATCTACACCAACCTCCAACAGCTACACTATTGCACGCAGTCGCTGCCGTTCCAGCGTGGACGGTCAGAAGGACAGGGCTGCGGGAAATCGTACAGCCAACGCCGCGCGCGCGGCGTTCCCGGATTAGTGATTAGGGCAAACTGCAATCTGTTGACTTTTTGTTTATTAGAGTCAAAGCCAATAAATTGTCCGTGTACAGTAGAAGCAGGGTTTGTCTCGCCGGGCAGTAACGTCCCAATCACGGTTTCGTTACCTTCTATCTGCTGCTGATCAATCGTCAGTTCAACACCATTGCTGCCAACTCGCCCGAATTTGACTGTGTAGCTGATAGTGCGTGGTTGTCCCAGTTGCAGAAACGTTTCTTCAAAAATCACCTGATTGTTGACAGGCGCTTTGCGGACAACGACCTGTGTATAGCGTGAAAAATCCTGATCAGTAGTAGTTTTAAACCCTATGAAAGGGCCGTTATCTGCCATAATCTGCGCAAAGTCGGGCGGTGGTAATTCGATAATGTTCTCTTTACAGCCATTGCTAAAAAGGCTTGCTACAGCTAATCCGACAATAGCAAAAAACTTTCTTGTAGTCATTCTGGTCAAATATTTTGTGGTACAAATTTACAAAGTAAAGCTCGTGTTCGAAGAATTTTCAGTAGCTACTGTAACATAGTGCAGTTTTCTCAAGGCTTCTTCAAAGGCGGGCCATTCGGTCAGCCTTACCTGAAAAGCGAGTTGCTGCTGCTGTGGATCGTTCATATTTTCGATAAACATAGGTTGTTGCCTGTGTTTTTTAGCAATCATCATCACATCATTCAAATGCGCAAAAGGCACTTTCACGCTTAATAATGCGGTAAGGTAACAAGTTTGCAACTTGGCTTTATCTAAAACGCCTGCAGCAGCGGTTTTATATGCCTGCACCAGTCCTGCCACTCCCAATTTCGTGCCACCATAGTAACGCACCACTACTACCAGTACATTTTTAACACCCTTTGCTCGGATTTGATTCTGGATCGGCAGACCTGCCGTACCCGAAGGTTCGCCGTCATCACTCTGACGAGTAACAGCCTGCGGATGGCCCACCGTATAAGCATAGCAATGGTGCGTAGCATCGTAATATTTTTTGCGCAGTTCTGTTAATTGCTGTTTGGCTTGCTCTTCGGTTTGGACAGGCAGCGCAAAGGCAAGAAACTTACTGCCTTTTTCTTTGAACTGAAATTCAGTGGCCTGTTGCAAAACGTAGTACGTATCGTTCATGGTTTGGGTTGCAGGTAGGATGCGTTCCACAGGTAGGTGCTTTCAGGGCGTAATTTATCGGCGGAAAAGAAGTCGTACACACCTTCAAATAGCTTTTGCGAGGGATTGACGCTGTTTTCAGTGATTCGGATTTGCCCCGGCTTGAACTCAAAGAATAGCTTATTGGTATCTATGTTGCCCGAAAGTTCGGTAGAAACAAAAAATTTTTCTTTGTAAGGTCTGGCCTTGCCGCTGATATAGCGCGTTTGTCGGTTGCGCTTGGAAATGATTTGAAAAGCAATCTTTCCGTCTTTCAGCATCGCCACTTCCAGAATATTTCCCGCGCAGTAGTACAATCCTTCGCGCGGTTTGCCCGTACAGCCAAATATCGCCGTCATCAGCCACAGACAAGCCAACCGCCGCAAAATAGTTAATTTCATAAGCAAAAATACGCCAAAACAGCCGTAAATTGTTCGCTTCAAACTTTACTGGTCATAATCGGTTTTCGTAGCGTAGCTTTGTAATCAATTTATCAGCTGTGCGCATGAAAGCGGTCGTTATTGGTTCAGGAATTGCCGGCATTGGCGCGGCTATTCGCCTGCAATGTATGGGGTTTGAAACAGCAGTGTACGAAGCCAACCCCTACACAGGCGGCAAACTATCGGAAATTATGCAAGATGGTTATCGCTTTGACGCGGGGCCTTCGCTGTTCACGCTGCCTGAAATGGTGAACGAACTGTTCCGGCTGGCAGGCGAAAATCCCGGTGAACATTTTCCATACATCCAATTAGACACCATTACGCATTACTTTTTTGCGGACGGCACATGTCTGAAAGCCTATGCGGATCCACAACGGTACGCGGCGGAACTTGCCGACAAACTGGGCGCTGACGCACAAAAGGTAATGCGTTTTTTGGAAGGCAGCCGCGAAAAGTACGAACTCACCGCCGATATTTTCCTGAAAAGCACCCTGCATCGTTTGAGCGCGTTCACGCGCCCCCCTACCCTTGGGAAAGTGGCAAAAGCCATCGCGCAAATCGGCAAATTGGACTTGTTCCGCACCATGAACGAGGCAAATGAGGCGTTGTTGGAACATCCAAAATTAGTGCAATTGTTCAACCGCTATGCAACCTACAACGGTTCTAATCCTTACCAAACGCCTGCCACACTAAATATCATTCCGCATTTGGAACACGGTATTGGCGCGTTTTTTCCCAAAGGCGGTATGCACGAAATCAGCCAGAGTCTTGTCAGGCTGGCGCAGCGCAAGGGTGTGCAGTTCCACACAGAAAGCCCTGTCAGTCAGATTATTACCCAAAAAAAAGGCGGTAAAAAGTCGGCTGTGGGAATTGTGGTTAAGGGTCGGGAAGTTCGGGCAGATATTGTCGTGTGTAATATGGACGTTACCAATGCCTACCGAAAACTCTTGCCGCATGAAAAAGCGCCCGATAAAATCCTCAATCAGCCAAAGTCCAGCTCGGCGCTGATTTTTTATTGGGGAATTGCCCGAAGTTTTCCGCAATTAGACCTGCACAATATCTTTTTCAGCGCAGATTATCGCCAAGAGTTTGCAAGTATTTTTGATAAAAAAAACATTAGCGATGACCCAACGGTTTATGTCAATATCACCAGCAAATACAAACCCGACGATGCGCCCGAAGGCTGTGAAAATTGGTTTGTGATGATTAACGTACCCAATAACAGCGGTCAGGACTGGGACGCGCTCATTGCCAAAGCGCGCCGCGACATTATCGCCAAACTTAGCCGCATGTTGCAAACCGACATTGCCCCGCTGATTGCTACGGAAGCGATTTTAGACCCGCGCAGCATTGAGTCGCGCACTTCTTCGGCAATGGGCGCGCTTTATGGCAACAGCAGCAACAACCGCTACGCGGCATTTTTGCGACACGCCAATTTTTCCAACAAAATCAGCAACTTGTATTTCTGCGGCGGCAGCGTACATCCGGGCGGCGGCATTCCGCTGAGCCTTTGCTCTGCCAAGATTGTCGGCGATTTGGTAGCCGAAGACTTTGGCGCGAAATTGTAGGCATAGTTGTAGCATACGCTTTAGCGTGTGAAAATCTCATGTATAACACACCCTGAAGGGCGTGCTATAATGTAACATACGCTTTAGCGTGTGCAATACTCAAACAGAAAAATATATGAAACACCTACTCCTGCTTATGGGCTTTTGGATGGCAATTTTAACGGCTGCCTTTGCTTGGCCCGTACTGAAAATGGAAGACCTGAACTATCAGCCGGACATCCGCACGGTACAACTCTACCCGATGGCAGGCAACCCGATGCAAAGTCAGTTGCTGCCGCCTGTAGTACCCAAAGGCGGTCAACTCATCCTGACCTTTGACAAACTGACCAACGAAATAGAGCGGCTTGCCGTGAAAATCATCAATTGCAATGCGGACTGGACAATTTCGCAGCTTAGCCCCGTAGAATATCTTGCGGGCTACAACGAGTTCTTTATTACCGACCGACAGTTGTCGTTCAATACCAAAGTCAATTTTGTACATTATCGCTTTGAAGTGCCGCGCGTGCAGGTTTCGGGCAATTATGTGCTGGTTGTCTATGAAGAGGGCAACGAGCGCAACTTGTTTCTCTCGCGTCGGTTCATGGTTTATGAATCGCAGGCAGGCATCAGCGCTTCGGTGAAAAATCCTGTGGGAGTAGAGGAGGCATTCCGCAACCAGCAGGTGGACTTCAGCATCAGCTACGGCGCTTTGCAGGTAGGCAATCCGCAGCAGCAAATCCGCGTGATGCTCCGCCAAAATTTCCGCTGGGACAATATGATGCGCGACTGGCAGCCTTCCTTTGTGCGTGCGCACGAGCGTGTGTTGCAATACGACAACTTCTTGCCGGAACGCCACTTCAAAGGGGGCAACGAGTTCCGCATGTTCAACATAACCAACATGAACACGCGTCTGCTCAACGTAGGGCAGATCAATTTGCGCCCGCACCTGAACGAAGTGTTTATCATGCCTGACGAGAACCGCAACGGATGGGTTTACAACCGCATGTTCCCCGACCAAAACGGGCGGTTTATGATTGGCACCGTGCAGGGCAGCCGCGACCCGGGCACAGAGGCAGACTACGCCGAAGTAGTGTTTACCTTCAAAAGTCATGAACTGCCTGAAGGCAAAGTTTTTGTCAGCGGAGGCTTCTCCGACTGGCGCTTAGATGAGGCTTTTGAAATGAAATATTACCCGACGCAGCAAGTCTATCAAGGCGTTGTTTTGCTCAAACAAGGCATCTACGATTATCAATATTCGCTCCTACGCAAAGACGGCAAGCGCGACGATGTGTTTCTGGAAGGCAGTCATGGACAAACGCAGAACAACTACGAAATTTTTGTTTATTTCCGTCCTTTTGGCGCGCGAACGGACTTTCTGGTAGGCTATAAAATGTTGTAATAAACCTCGAGATCGCTGTCAAAGCAAAGAGGCTGTCCAAAAAGACTGAATATAGCACGGACTTCAGTCTGTAGCTATTTGATTAGCAAGTGATTAATAAATCACACACCAAAGTCTGTGTTACTTTTTAGACAGGCTCTTCATTTTTTCCGGTAGCAAGTGCTTAAACGTGTAAAGCGCGGTTTTCGGTCGCTGCTAAGCAGGCTTCCTTCATGGCTTCGCTGAAAGTTGGGTGCGCATGGCTCATACGGGCAATATCTTCTGCCGAAGCGCGATATTCCATAGCTACCACAGCTTCCATAATCATATCTGCTGCGCGCGCACCGATGATGTGTACGCCGAGAATCTCATCTGTTTGTGCATCGGCAAGTACTTTTACTAATCCGTCGGTATCCATGCTGGCGCGCGCACGCCCCAATGCTTTGAATGGAAACGAACCTGTTTTGTATTTTCTGCCTGCCGCTTTCAGTTCTTCTTCGGTATGCCCTACACCGGCTACTTCCGGCCACGTGTAAACTACACTCGGAATGAGCAGATAATTGATGTGTGGTTTTTGTCCTGCGATCAGTTCGGCTACGAGTACGCCTTCCTCTTCGGCTTTGTGGGCCAGCATTTGCCCGCGCACCACATCACCAATGGCATAGATGCCTTTTACATTGGTTTCCAGATGCTCGTCAACAGCTACTCTACCACGATTGTCTAAGTTTACACCTACTTTCTCCAAACCCAGCCCGTCGGTATAAGGGCGGCGACCTGTGGAAAGCAGACAATAGTCTCCACGGAAAGTAACTGTTTCGCCTTTGTCATTTTCGGCAGTCAGCACTACCTCGTCGCCTTCTACTTGTCCGCCTGTTACTTTGTGTTTAAAATAGAAAGTAAAGCCAAGTTTGGCAAGTACTTTCTGTAATTCTTTGCCCATCGTCCGATCCATCGAAGGAATCAGCGAGTCGGTATATTCTACTACGGTTACTTTCGCACCCATGCGGCCGTAAATAGAGCCGATTTCCATACCGATAACACCACCGCCAATAATGATGAGGTGCTTAGGAATTTCTTTCATTTCCAGCGCTTCGGTAGAGGTGATGAAGCGCTTTTTGTCGAAAGGAATGCCCGGCAGCACGATCGGCTTAGAGCCTGTCGCAATGATTACTTTATCGGTTTCCAGTATCTTCACCGAGCCATCGCCAGCCGTTACTTTTACTTGATTGCGGCTTTCAAATGAGCCAAAGCCGTAGTAAACATCAATTTTGTTCTTCTTCATAAGAAACGCTACGCCTTCGCAGGTTTTGCTGACGACGTCGCGCTTGCGCTGAATCATTTGCTCCAGATTGACCTTCAGATCGCTCAGTTCGATGCCGTGCGTTTTGAAGTTATGTACAGCATTATGGAAATGCTCCGAAGAGTCGAGCAGCGCCTTAGAAGGGATACAACCCACATTGAGGCAAGTTCCGCCCAGCGTATTATATTTTTCGATGATGGCAGTTTTTAGGCCGAGTTGGGCAGCGCGGATGGCAGCTACATATCCGCCCGGTCCGGAACCGATTATCGTCAGATCATACTTAGTGCTCATAGAAGTGAATGAATTGGTATCAATAATATGCTGCAAATTTACAGTAAAGGCTATTGTGTAGCCTTCAAAAATTGCATCACGTTTTTTATTTTTTCTGCGTCCAGCGGTTTGATGATAAAGTCAATGACTGAGGCATACTTCTTTGCTTCCTCGTGATCAGATTTGCGCAAAGAGGAGGAAAGCATACAAACAGGTGGTTTATAGTCAAGTTGCTCGAAGGCTGCTAGGAATTGCCAGCCGTTCATTTCGGGCATTACTACATCCAGCAAAATGAGTGCAGGCTGTTCTTTGGTTGTTTTGAGAAATTGCAGTGCATCTTCTGCCTTCAAAAAGGTATGTATGATGATGCCCGGATAGCTGCGTTGCAGCAGGGTTTTGCTCACCATATTGACAATCGGATCATCGTCAATCAGCATGATAGACGGTGGACGAGCAGTATTGTTAATAACAGGGACGGATTTAGTAACAGGGACGGATGACATGATAATTTCAGCGGATTGATTGATTTGTAAAGGCTCCAGCGATCGGTTCATTTCACTGACAACATAATTAAGCTCTTCAGAGGCGCTTCGCAATCGTCTGATCAGGTCTTCGGTATCTTCCCTGCTCATATTGAGATCCATTTCAAACACATTGATCAGCCCCAGAATACTTGCCAGAGGCGCTCTGAGCCGGTGCGCCGTCAGGAAGGCAAACTCCTTGATCTGTTCATTCTGGATGAGCAGTTTCTCTTCGTTGTGTTTACGTTCGCTAATATTGATGCCATTGACGATAACCCCGATAGTAACCCCCATGCGGTCTATGACAGGAGTGTAACTAAAGCGATACCAACTCTTGTGTTTATCAAATTTTACTTCCTTAGTAACAATCTGACCTTTAAGTGCTAGTTGGAAATCTTGCTCGAAAGATGTCTCATCTGCCCAGAAATGCAGGGTACGAATATCAAGCCCCGGCAGCAACCTTTTTTGCACCTGCTTTAGAAATACGTCTACGGCTTCTTTATTGAACGATATGATGCGGTAGTCTGTACCGATAAATATGTTGATGTCCGACGAGCTGGCAAATACTGCTTGCAACTGACTTTCGGATTGCCGCAGCCGCTCTTGTTGCAACCGCATAAGATCCTGTATCTTTTTTTGCTGGCTGGTGTCTCTCATCTGGACGTGTATGCCAAGCACATTGCCTGCCTCATCTATGGTAGGTATCAGATGAAACGCAATCCAATGCTCTCTACCTGCTGCATCCAGTAGTTCCTTTTCTGTTACAACAACTGTTTTATTTTGCAAAGCATCCCAGATCAACGCAGCAATTTCTCCAAAAGGCGACTGCACCAGTCGTGCAAGTACGTCAGTAGTATTGATGCTAAGATCCAGATCGAAGCGTTTGAGCAATGCAATCGCTTTTTTGTTAATTGCCAGTAGTTTGCTTTCGGCAGAAATGAATAGGTTAGCATAGGGATGATTGTCGAAGAGCGAACGGAAAATGGTTTCCGATCTGGAAAGTTCGCGGTACTGTTCGCCAACAGTCAGCAATTGCTGCGGCAATTCCTCTAAGGGATAGTAGGAAATACAAACACGAGCCGCTGCGATGTCTATCGGAATGCATCGCCCTTTGAGTTTGACAACAGCGCCCGTGCTGTCGGTAACGTTGATACTAAAACCTGTAGCAATGCCGGACAGCGCTTGTTGAAAGCCGATAATCAACCTGTCCCGTTCTGCCTCCGTAGGAATATAGCGCAAAAAAGATGCGCCTTCCGTCATTTCCAGCGCAAAAAGCCGATGCATGGTCTCACTCGCGGATTGATTAAACGCTACAATCCGCATTTGGTCGTCAAGTAGGACGTTTCCTAAAAGCGGGCTGTGGAAAAGCGCATGAAATCCGTCGGTGGTGGGTAGCATTGTGAGTGTTTATTGTGCGTATCGGGATTGTATAAAATAACAATATTACAGATTTTATTTCGCATATTTGCGAAGTTTTTCATTCTCTACGCGAGCTAAAAATATTTATTCCATAAACATCTGCATATGGGCGAGACCATTATCTTTTCGATGGCGGGAGTAAACAAAATATATCCTCCTTCCAAACAGGTGCTCAAAGATATATACCTTTCTTTTTTTTACGGTGCGAAAATAGGCGTATTGGGTCTGAACGGATCCGGTAAGTCTTCACTGTTGCGTATCATTGCCGGTATAGACAAAAATTTTACGGGGGAAGTGGTTTTCTCTCCGGGCTACAGTGTCGGTCTGTTGGAGCAAGAGCCGCAGTTAGATCCTAATAAAACCGTTCGTCAGGTGGTAGAAGAAGGCGTTCAGGAAGTAGTAAACCTGCTGCGCGAGTTTGAAGCAATCGGCGAAAAGTTTGCCGAGCCGGATGCCGATTTTGACAAACTGCTTGCCCGTCAGGCGATTATTCAGGAAAAACTGGAGGCAGCAGATGCATGGAATTTAGATAACAAGCTAGAACGTGCGATGGATGCCCTGCGCTGTCCGCCCGAAGACGCAGTAGTCGGCAATCTTTCGGGGGGTGAAAAGCGCCGCGTTGCCTTGTGCCGCCTGCTGTTGCAGGAACCCGACGTATTGCTGCTCGACGAACCTACTAACCACTTAGATGCCGAGTCGGTACATTGGTTGGAACAACATCTCAAGCAGTATAAGGGTACTGTTATTGCCGTTACTCACGACCGCTACTTCCTCGACAACGTAGCCGGCTGGATTTTGGAGCTTGACCGTGGCGAAGGCATTCCATGGAAAGGGAACTACTCTTCATGGTTAGAGCAAAAACAAAACCGCCTTGCACAGGAGGAAAAGCAAGAAAGCAAGCGTCAGCGGACACTACAGCGCGAATTGGAGTGGGTGCGAATGACCCCTAAAGCCCGTCAAGCCAAACAAAAAGCTCGTTTGAATGCTTACGAAAGTATGCTCGGCGAAGAGTCTAAGCAGAAAGAAGAAAAGTTGGAGCTCTACATCCCGCCCGGGCCGCGCTTAGGCACCAAGGTGATTGAAGCACATAACGTTTCTAAGGCTTTCGGCGATAAGCTCCTTTTTGAAAACCTTTCTTTCTCGCTTCCACAAGGAGGGATCGTAGGGGTTATTGGCCCTAACGGCGCCGGTAAAACCACACTCTTTAAACTCATTACGGGCATTGAAAAACCAGATACAGGTACTTTTGAAATAGGCGAAACTGTACGCTGGGCCTATGTTGATCAGACCCACGACAACTTGGATCCCAACAAAACCGTTTGGGAAACCATTTCGGGCGGCAATGAACTGATGCTTGTTGGCGGTCGCGAGATCAACTCCCGTGCATACGTAAGCCGCTTCAATTTCAACGGAGCCGACCAGCAGAAAAAAGTAGGACAACTTTCGGGTGGCGAACGCAACCGCGTACACCTCGCTATGACCCTCAAGCAAGATGCTAACCTGCTATTGCTCGATGAGCCTACCAACGATCTGGACGTAAATACACTTCGTGCATTGGAAGAAGGGCTGGAAAATTTTGCAGGCTGCGCCGTGATTATTTCCCACGACCGATGGTTCTTAGACCGTATTGCCACGCACATTATCGCATTTGAAGGCGACTCGCAGGTGCGCTTCTTCGAGGGCAACTTCTCGGAATACGAAGATTTTCGCCGCAAGCAAGAAGGATTTGTCGAACCCAAGCGCATTCGCTACAAAAAGTTAGTGAAATAAAAATGCAAAGTCGGTTCACAAATCATATCGGCAGCATCTTAGTCCTACTGCTGGCAGCATGCTCGCTCACTTCCTGTTTCGAGGTGCGCGAAGATATTACGATAGACAAGAACGGTGCAGGCAGCTATGCCTTTCTCATAGACATGAGCAGCAGCAAAGCGATGATTGACCTTGCTGTAGGAATGCAGGCAACAAAAGATCGTACCCCATTCAACCAAATGGATTCATCTTTTGCCAAAGGCATAGCAAGGCTAAGCAATATGGAAGGCATCAGTAATGTGCAGCCTATCAACAACCGCGAGCAATATATTTTCGGCATGTCTTTCGACTTTGCCAACATTGATGCACTCAATGCAGCCCTCAACCAGTCCACACAAGAGCAAGCTGAGCAGAATAACAACCCGATTTTCAGTTTTAGGAAAAAAGTACTTATCCGAAATGATCGTTCGATGGTTAGTTCGCTGGCCGATCTGGAGGTACTGCGCAGCACCCCCGAAGGAGCAACACAGATAAAAGCCCTACTTGAAGGGGCTTCGTATGTGTACACAGTGCGTCCTAAGACAGGTAAGGTGCGTTCGTTCAGCAACAAGCAAAGCGAACTACAAGACGGCGGAAAAGTCCTGCATTACCGCGTTGGATTATTAGAAATGATGGAGGGCAAAGTTGCCCCTGCCAATACTATCAAATTTAAATTTTAACCTGACTCACTAACAAAGAATGGCGTATTTATTTACTTCGGAGTCCGTTTCGGAAGGACATCCCGACAAAATCGCAGACCAGATTTCGGATGCTGTATTGGATGCCATGCTGACGCAAGACCCCGACTCGCGCGTAGCTTGCGAAACATTAGTAACAACCGGCTTGGCAGTAATAGCCGGTGAAGTAACGACTAAGGCATATGTAGAAATTCCCGATGTTGTGCGCGAAACTATCCGCCGCATTGGTTACAACAAAGATCAGTACCGCTTCGATGCAGAGTCGTGCGGAGTCATTGTTACACTGCACAGCCAGTCGCCCGATATTGCACGTGGGGTGGATGAAGACCAAGCCGCCAACAAAGAGCAGGGAGCCGGCGATCAGGGAATGATGTTTGGCTATGCAACTAAGGAGACTTATCAATACATGCCAATGGCGCTCGCCTATTCACATCAGCTGATGAAAGAATTGGCAAACATTCGCAAAAACGAACCTGAACTGATGCCTTACCTGCGCCCCGACTCAAAGGCTCAGGTTACAATTGAATACGACAACAACGGCAAGCCCAAACGCGTACATACGATTGTTGTTTCAACACAACACGACGAGTTTGCAAGCGAAACAGCAATGCTCAATAAAATCCGCGAAGATGTTATTGGTATCCTGATCCCGCGCGTGATTCCTGTAGAACTGATTGATAAGAATACCATATTCCACATCAACCCGACAGGTAAATTTGTGATTGGTGGCCCGCATGGCGATGCAGGCCTGACCGGGCGCAAAATCATTGTAGATACCTACGGCGGTAAAGGTGCGCACGGCGGCGGAGCTTTCTCAGGTAAAGATCCATCCAAAGTGGACAGAAGCGCTGCCTATGCAGCCCGCCACATTGCCAAAAACCTCGTAGCCGCAGGAGTAGCAGAAGAGGCATTGGTGCAGGTAGCCTATGCTATCGGCATAGCACGGCCTGTTTCGGTAAACGTGAATACCTACGGCACATCCAAAACCGGCATGACCGACGTACAGATTGCCAATATCGTTTCTGAAATGTTCGATCTGCGTCCGCGTGCCATTATCGAGCGCTTCGGGCTGAAAAATCCGATATTCTCGCCAACAGCAGCCTATGGACACATGGGTCGCGAACCGTTCGAGAAAGAAGTTGAAACCTTCCGCGTAGAAGTGAAAGATGCAAATGGTGTAAAAGAAGAAATTCGTCGCAGACAGCAGCACAATGTACAGTTCTTCGGCTGGGAAAAGTTAGATTATGTGAAGCAGTTACAAGACGCATTCAAGCTGTAATTGCTTACTGCGAAAACTTTTCAATAGACAGCAACCTGACGGGCAATATGATCCCGTCAGGTTTTTTTATTGTTTCGGAAAATATATCCAATGCGCAGATCCATAAAATCTGCCGTGCGCGTATGCGACTTGAGGCTCATGCCCGCAAACAAGCCACTCGGTGTTTTGTAGCTTAGCTCAAATCGCTGATATACGGGATGCATCGCTCTGACGGGTGCGTATACATAAACCCCCAGTTGTTGTCTGAAACCAATGCGCCCCAGCAGCAACTCGTGCCCCAGCAGAACTGCTGCCCTTGTAAACTGGCGACTGCGTTCGGGTTCATTGCGCAGCAAGCGCTCGCGCAGCGAATAGTCCACAATTACCTCCATACCTGCATTAAGCCCACTTAGCCTGCCTACGCGGCGCGAAGCATCGGCTGTTGCGCCAAAAATCCAGTAGCGGCTATCGTCGTTGCGTTCGGCAGTTTTGGCTGTAGTGAAGGCAGCTACCCGATACTCCCAGCCTTGCTGATACTCCTCCCGCCAATCTGTCTGCTCAAACGAGGGGAACGCAATATTTTCCAGCGAATAGTCTATACCCAAGCCAAAAGTCGGGAAGTTGATGCCTTTGTTTGGCTCTTTCAGCCCGCCGTTGGAGATGTGATTGAAGTTACCGTATAAGCGCAGTTTTGTTTGCTGCGTGAGCCGATAGTTCAGGCTCAGGTTCGTCAATAAATTGAAACTAATAGCGGTGCTGTAAAACAGATTTTGCGGATTGCTGACCGGGTCAAATACGCGATCCAGATAACTAAAACCCGCTCCCATGCGGTAGGACACGTTGAACCGAGCAGGCGCAGCCATAAATGGTTCTACAAAAGCAATCGCCGACCATGCATTGCCAAGAATCTGCGGATTGTCGAAGCTATAGTAGCCCACTGAAAGTCCGATGCGCGGGTAGCAGGAGCAGAACTGCCAATATTGCCTACGCAGCAACTGCCGGCTGATCTCAATTTCCAAGCCACGAGGACGCGAAAAGGAAATGCTTCTGATCTCTTCGGAATGCGGCAAGATGAAGCCGTAATGCGTACGAAGTCCTATGGCAACGGGCTGCCTGACTACGGAATCAGCGTTTTGTGCCTGCACTACCCAAACCCAGCAACTGAAAATAAGCACCGATAGTATTCGTTTCATCATCTTTCTGTTTTGATAGACTTTGTTAAAAACGCGTAAGCCCGTATGTAGGTTGCTAATCGGAAAAGACACAACATTTTTCAGCCTCTTGCGTATCTAATCCTGATTTATCGGAAGATTTTGCTAACTTCCCACTGCCTTTGGATTAAACGCATTTGCATCACTCAAAAGTTAAACAAGATGAGTAATTTCGAGAAAGTAAAACACTATTTGCAGGAATTGGGCTACGACATTGCCTTTGAAGACGTAATAGACCAGATCTACATGATCAATGCGCCGGAAGACGGCATCCAGAACCTGATTATAGATTGCAACGATCCTATTCTCATTATTGAGCAATATCTGTTTGATATTGACAGCAGCAATGCTCAAGTGTTGCAGTCCTTATTGAAAAAAAACCGCGAAATCGTTCACGGTGCATTCGCCTTAGACGACGAAGGCAAACGTTTGATTTTCCGCGATACTCTACAATTGGACAACCTCGATCTGAATGAACTTGAAGCAAGCATCAATTCGCTCAAACTGCTGATGGCAGAATATGCAAGCGAAATGCTTCAATTTGCCAAGTAGTCCGCAACCAATCGAGTAAAACAATAGTTTACATGTTCATTCCACCATTCAATTAATAGAAGCATATGGGAATTTTCAGCAGACTTTTCGGCATTGGTAAGGCTGAAGCACATAGTGTTTTGGATAAGTTAGAAGACCCGATCAAAATGACTGAGCAGGGCATCCGCGACCTGAAAGAAGATCTTAATAAAAGTTTGCAGGGACTCGCTGAAATAAAGGCGCTTGCCATCCGTGCAAAAAATGACAACGCCAAGTTCATCAGTGATGCTAAAAACTATGAGCAAAAGGCGATCATGTTGCTACAGCGCGCGCAGACAGGACAACTCGCACCTGCAGAGGCTGACCGGCTGGCGGGAGAAATGCTCCGTATGAAGGAAAAAGCTGAGCAGGAAGCGGCACGTACGGCTAAGGAGATGGCGATGCACGAGCAGAGCGTGGCTACTATGGAGCAGAACATCAACAAGCTGAAAAGCAAGATAAGCACTTATGAAAATGAATTGCGCACACTAAAAGCACGTGCCAAAGTAAGTGAGGCTACCAAGAATATCAACAAGCAGTTGGCGCAGATTGATTCCAACAGCACTATTTCTATGCTGGAGCGCATGAAAGATAAAATTGCACAAGACGAGGCTCTGGCACAGTCTTACGGTGCAATTGCGCTGGAAAGCAAGTCTATTGACGAGGAAGTGGAGCAAGTGCTTGGCTCAAGCGTTCAGAGCGACGCACTACTGGAGTTGAAAGCCAAGATGGGGCTGCTGCCTCCGCCGCCTAATACAACCGGAGACGACGGTAAAACATCGCTCCCTCCACCTCAGCAGTAAGCAAACAACCCCGACATATAAAATGATAAATCCGACAGGTCTTTAGGGCTGTCGGATTTTTTGTATCTGATAAGGCTACTTTTCTACAGCAATTGCCTCTATTTCAATCAGATAATCAGGTGTAACTAACGACTGCACCCCCAATGTGCTGCGTGCAACTTTGATCGGATTCTGCGGGTTGTTGAAAAATAGTTTGTAAGCCTCAAACCACGCATTGTAGTCGGGCTGATTGCCTTTTTGCGGATCAGGCGCAACATAAACGCGCAGGAACACTACGTCGTTCAGAGTCATGCCGCCCTGTTTCAAAATTCCTTCGATGCGTTTCATAATGCTGATACTTTGCGTGTAGGTATCGCCCAACCGCTGGCGATTGCCCGGCGCTGCGGTACTATCAGCAGCAGCGGCAACAATGCCGCTCGTATGTATCCAGCGTTTCCCTGCCGGAATTTCTACACCTTGTAGGATAGCAGATCCCGGATTGTTATCGTAGCGTTTTACTAATCCTACAGGCTGTTTACAAGCTGTTGCCAGTAGTAAGATGATGCAATAGAACAAGAGTTTTTTCATGTGTTTATTCAGGTTATACCGTAAAAATACGCTCGTACCCACAAAATCACGCATGCCTGAGTTCTTCGAGTGCCAGCCAGCTCATCAGCCCGCAGCCGATCGCAAGCGCTGACTCGTCTATATCGAAGGTTGGCGTATGCACTTCTGAAACAATGCCTCGCGCTTCGTTGCGCGTACCGAGCCTGTAAAAGCAGCCGGGTATTTCCTGCGCATAATAGGCAAAATCTTCGCCTGCCATCCATAGATCTAAGTCTATCACATTGGCGGCGCCAACGTAGTCTTTGGCAACTTTGCGCATACGTGCCGTCAGTTCGGGATCATTGGTCAGGTAAGGGTAGCCCTTGCGGATTTCTATTTCACAAACGCCGCCCATGCTGCCGACTAATTCAGTGGCAAATTTGTAGATGCGCCTGTGTGCTTCCTCGCGCCACTCTTCGTTCATTGTGCGGAAAGTTCCTTGCAGAAGCACCTCATTGGGAATAACATTTGTTACACCTTCGGCGATAAAGCGGCCAATGGAAAGTACCGAAGGAATGCGCGGAGGAGCCATGCGGCTGACCACCTGTTGTAGACTCACTACTAAGTGCGCTGCTATGTACACAGGATCTATGAGTCGCTCCGGCATAGCTGCATGCCCGCCTTTGCCAACGACGCGGATGTAGAGTTCATCGGTGCTTGCCATGTACATACCCTCGCGGAAGCCCACCTGACCAACAGGCAGTTGAGGCGTTACGTGTTGCCCGATAATATGCGAAGGGGCGGGGTTCTGCAACACGCCGTCTGCAATCATCAGCGAAGCGCCGCCGGGTATTTTTTCCTCGCCGGGCTGAAAAATTAACTTGACTGTACCCTCAAACGAGTCGCGGACTTGCTGTAAGATATGCGCTACACCCAACAGCGAAGCAGTATGCGCATCGTGCCCGCAGGCGTGCATAATACCTTCGTGGACAGATTTGTAAGGAACATCGTTTGCCTCTTTGATTGGCAGCGCATCAATATCTGCCCGCAACGCGATGGTTTTCTTATGTGGATTTTGTCCCTCGATTAGGGCTACTACCCCGGTCGTTGCCATTGGCTGTGGGTGTAAGCCTATGTTTTTCAGTTCATTGGCTATAAACTCCGCTGTCCGGAACTCCTGAAATGACAGTTCGGGATGCGTATGCAGATGGCGGCGAAAACCTGTTACAAGCGCTGCAATAGATTGGGCGATGTCTTGAATTTGCTTAAGCATTAGGCAGTTTTTGGTTTCATTTTTGTAAAGTTTAACAATAAAGCGCGGCTGCTTTTTGGCAGTATGGCTTAATATTGCGTTTCATCCATCATCTAAATTACGTTCTTATGAAGAAAAAACTGAGTCTCACCTTCGCATTTTCGCTGTTTGCTTTTGCATTGTGCTATGCACAGACCGAATCCCCTGAAGCACGTGCAAAGAAAAGAATTGAGCCGGTTATTAAATATATCGACTCAAAAATTACCGACCCTGCAAAAAAACTGACCGCTGCACAGAAAAAAGAACTTACTGATGCGCGTTTGGCTTACGAAATAGGATCGGATAGTATTCCATTGTTGCGTGCCGAAATTGTTAAGGAAGCAGAAGAACTACGTGCAAAAGCTGCGGAACTTAATGAAAAAGTTGCAGAAAACGACGAAGAAGCGGCTAAAATCAACGAAGAAAAAGAAGCTGTCGCCAAGCGGAGCGAAGACTTGAAAGACAAGCAAGAATACCTGAAAGCAATGCCTGAGCGCCTGAAAGCCGATATGGAAGAGGCGATCAAAAAAGTGTTGAAAGGCGATCAGTTGAAAGCCTACAATGAAATGCTGGCTGCTCAAAAAGCTAAAAAATAGACCTGAGCGATACTTTGACTGCTTTAAAGCTGTCGTTTTGATGCGACAGCTTTTTTATTGTTACCCTATAAATGCATAGCGGCGCAACATTCCGGAAGCTGTGCGTGTTTTTATGAAAGTACATTTCCAACAACAGCGCATGAAAATAGAAATTTGGTCGGACATCATGTGTCCGTTTTGTTATATCGGTAAGCGCCGCTTAGAGCGTGCAATGGCGCAGTTTCCACAGGCTGCACAAGTACAAATTGAGTGGAAAAGTTTTCAGTTAGATGCGGAAAGCCGCACCGATACATCTAAAAACTACGCACAAATGCTGGCAGAGAAGAAAAATATACCGCTGCCACAAGTGCGCGAGATGTTTGCCAATGTAGCTGAGATGGGTCGCAACGAAGGGCTGCTGCTGGATTTTGATAAGGCAGTAGTCGCTAACTCGTTCAACGCGCACCGCTTTACACACCTTGCCAAAGCACAGGGCAAGCAGTTGGAAGCTGAAGAGTTGCTCTTTAGGGCACATTTTACCGAAGGCAAAAATGTGGACGATGCCGAAGTACTGACACAATTAGGAGAGGCAATCGGTATTGCAGCCACTACAGTACGCGAAATGCTGGCATCGGAAGCCTACAAGGCAGAAGTCCATCGCGATCAGTACGAGGCGCAGCAGATAGGAGTGCGCGGCGTGCCATTCTTCGTTTTTAACAACAAGTATGTCATTTCGGGGGCGCAAGAGAGTCGCGTATTTCTTTCTGCGCTACAGCAATCATTTGGCGAATGGCAGCAAGAACAGGCTACCCTTCAGAAGATACCATCCGAAGATGCATCCTGCACTAAAGACGGCATTTGCTAATTTATTGCCCGCACTTTTCGTAAAATAAGTCCCGCGCTTCGGGCATACCGAGGTTGACTGCTTTTTGCAAGTACTCGCAGCCTTTGAGGTCATTTTTGGCATTGGCAGGCAATTGTGAATAAGTAACCAGCCCCAGCATGTAATAGGCGCGTGCAAAATCGGGCGCTATTTCAGTGCAATATTGCAGGTCTTCGATAGCTTTGGTGAAATCTTTCAGCGCTAAATAACTTTGCGCACGGTTATAGTAGATGTTGCGGTCGCTTTTGTTCATGTTGGCGGCGCGGTTGAAGTCTGCAAGGGCTTCTTTGTGTCGCCCCATTGCTGCCAGCATCGCCCCGCGATTCAGGTAAAGTTCATAGACGGTTTGGTCTAATTCCAGCGCGCGGTCAAAATCTTTCAGCGCCTCCTCAGGCATTCCCATTTGCCAAAAAGCATTCCCGCGATTGTAGAAATATTTGTAGTTCTGGTTATTCAGCTTGATAGCCTGATTGAAGCAGGACATGGCAGAGTCGGTTTGTAGCAGCTCCATATAAGCAAAACCCAGCATATTGACTGCGTCTGCATCTCGTAAAGTTGCTTTTTTGGGTGCCAGCAGCGCAACTACCGAGCCGTAGTCTTGCTTACCCAGCAGTTCGCGGGCTTTGGTGGTAAACTGTTCATCAGTATTTTTTTGACAAGCCGAAAATGGGATTACTATTGCCAGCAATCCCATCAGATAAGTAAAAGTTTTCATTTTCTTTTGGTTGTGGTTGTCTTCTTGGTAGTTGCCGCTTTGGTCGTCGTTTTGGCAGATGTCGTTTTTTTCGTCGTTGCTTTAGCCGCAGACTTACCTGTTGTTTTAGCTTCTGCCTTCGCAGGTGTTTTAGGCGCTTCGGCCGCTATTATTGCTTTGACTTCATCAAAAGACAGTAAAGCAGGTTCCGCGCCTTTGGGAATCTTTATATTTTGCTTGCCTGCCTCAATGTAAGGCCCCCAGCGTCCGTTCAAAATGCGAATGCTTGCATCTTCAGAGAATACCCGGATAACCTTTTCCGCATCTGCCTTGCGTTTTTTCTCAATTATCTCTTTGGCTTCATCCAGCGTAATGGTAAGCGGGTCTGAGCTTTTGGGCAATGAAAAAAACTGCTTTTCATAGCTCACATAAGGGCCAAATCTGCCGATAGCTGCTATTACGGGCTTGCCGTCTATCTGCCCTACCTCACGCGGCAGTTTGAAAAGCTCCAACGCTTCTTCCAGCGTTATTTTGTCAGGCGATTGCCCTTTGCGCAGGCTTGCGTATTGCGGTTTTACCCCGTCTTCATCGCCGCCTAACTGTACATAAGGGCCGTACTTGCCGATGCGCACCACCATTTCTTTGCCGCTTTCGGGGTGATAGCCTAACAATCGCCCTTCGCGCGGCGTGGCGAGCAGTTCCAGCGCTTCTTCCAATGTAATGGTTTCTATGAACTGTCCTTTGCGCAAACTTGCGTATTGCGGCTTTTCTGCGCCGTTTTCATCGCTGCCCAATTGCACATAGGGCCCGTATTTGCCCAAACGAGCGATAATTTCTTTGCCTGTAGTTGGGTCATTGCCGATTTTGCGGGCAGTTGAGGCGCGGTCTGCATTGTTTTGCGTATCCTCTACCTGATGGTGGAAGCCTTTATAGAAACTTTCCAGCATCTTTTGCCAAGGCATTTTACCTTCGGCGATGTAGTCAAATTCTTCTTCTACTTTGGCGGTAAACGAGTAGTCGATGATGTTGGGAAAATGGGCAACCAAAAAATCGTTTACCTGCATGGCAAGGTCGGTCGGGAACAGTTTCATATTTTCCGCTCCCGTATTTTCTGTTTTTTGCGCTTTGCTGATTTGGTCTTGCTGCAAAGTCAGTTCGGTGTAGGCGCGTTCTTTGCCCTCGCGCGATTCTTTGACCACGTAGCCGCGTTCCTGAATGGTGGTAATAGTAGGGGCATAGGTAGAAGGTCTGCCGATGCCCAATTCTTCCAGTTTTTTCACCAGACTTGCCTCTGTGTATCGGGCGGGTGGGCGGCTGAACCGTTCGGTTGCTTTTATATGCTTCAAATCTAGCAACTGACCGATTTGCAGCGGCGGCAACATGCCTTTTTGCTCCTCGTCTTCTTCATCGCCGCTGAATTCCAGATATACTTTCAAAAAGCCGTCAAAAAGAATGACCTCGCCTGTGGCTTCCAGTATTTCAGGGGTAGTAGAAATGCTGACGCTTGCCGTAGCGCGTTCCAGTTTGGCATCAGCCATTTGCGAAGCGATGGCGCGTTTCCAAATTAATTCGTACAGGCGCTGCTCGTTGCGGTCGTCTCCAGCGACTTTTCGCGAGAAGTCGGTCGGGCGAATGGCTTCGTGGGCTTCCTGCGCGCTCTCCGACTTGGTTTTATAGCGGCGCGGCTGATGGTAGTCTTCGCCGTATTCGTTTTTAATCGCACGGGCCGCGGCTTCCATTGCCTCATCGGACAGATTGACTGAATCGGTACGCATATAGGAAATGTGTCCCGCTTCGTAGAGTTTTTGCGCCAGTCGCATAGTTTGCGATACGCCGAAACGCAGCTTGACGCTCGCTTCCTGTTGCAGGGTAGAAGTGGTGAAAGGCGGCGCGGGCGATTTTTTGGCAGGCTTCTTTTCCAGATTGGCAATGGTGAAGGCTGCCCCTATGCAGCGTTGCAAAAAGGCTTCCGCCTCGGCTTCGGTTTTGAAACGCTTGGGCAGCTCTGCCTGCAATTCTTTGCCTTTGTCTAAGGTAAAAACGGCGGCAACTTTATATTCCGACTCGGGCGTAAAGCGGATAATTTCGCGCTCGCGCTCTACAATAAGCCGCACGGCAACCGATTGCACGCGCCCTGCCGACAATCCGCCTTTGATTTTTTTCCACAAAATAGGCGATAGTTCAAAACCTACCAGACGGTCTAATATGCGGCGTGCCTGCTGCGCATTGACAAGGTCTATATCAATCGCGCGCGGCTGCTGAATAGCTTTTTGAATGGCATTTTTGGTGATTTCGCGAAAAACGATGCGCTTGGTATCCTTGCGGTCTAAGCGCAGGGCTTCGTACAAGTGCCAAGAAATGGCTTCCCCTTCGCGGTCGTCGTCTGTCGCTAACCAGACCACATCGGATTCTTTGGCAAGTTTAGCAAGTTGGGAAACTATTTCGCGCTTATCTTCCGAAATTTCATAGCGCGGCGTAAAATTGTTTTTTATGTCAATCGCATCATCGGTTTTGGGCAGGTCGCGAACATGCCCGTAGCTCGATTTCACCGTATATTCTTTGCCCAAATAGCCCTCTATGGTTTTTGCCTTCGCGGGCGACTCTACTATGACAAGGTTTTTTGGCATCAGTCGTTCAAGGTTGATGGTTAAGTTCGGTCGTATGTTTTTTAGCGCGCCCTGAAGGGCGCGTGTAAGTTAAGGTTCCAAAACTTGGTCGTTCGTGCGGACACAAACAACGGGGTGCGGTCTGACGCGAACGCACACCCTGAAGAATATGGTACATCGTTGCCGTTGCTCGTGCCTCCACGCGCAACTTTATTGTTTCGGTTTGACCAAGATGCACACCCTGAAGGGTATGATACATCTGTCTGTAACCACGCCTGATACATAACAAACGAAGAAAAGTTCCGATTGTTACAAACTTTTCTGCGCGCCGATGTCCGCAAACTTAGGATTTGTACTTTGAAATTCGGGTACTAAGCGCATCATCAGGCGCACAATCGCTGTATCGTCTGCGTTTTCTGCAATTTTATGTTGAAGTTCTTGTAATAAAAAATTCAACTCCTGCACAGCGATTGTAGGAATGTTTTTGGCGATGCGAATTTTGGGGTGATAGGTGGGCAAAGTATTTTCTCGCTCTAACAACAATTCCTCCACGAGTTTTTCGCCGGGTCGCAAGCCTGTGAATTGAATGGCGATGTCTTTGTCGGGTTGCAAACCTGCCAGTCGTATCATTTTGCGGGCTAAGTCGGCGATGCGGACAGGCTGTCCCATATCGAACAGGAAAATTTCCGCCTGCCTGCCCATTGCGCCCGCTTCCAAAATCAGTTGCGCCGCTTCGGGAATGGTCATAAAGTAGCGCACAATATCGGGCGATGTTACCGTCAGCGGTCCGCCTGCCTGCAACTGCTTTTTGAAACGCGGAATCACCGAACCGTCTGAACCTAACACGTTGCCAAAGCGCGTGATGGCAAAAGCCGTGGCGCTGCCCTGGGCATGCAAAGCCTGTATATACATTTCGGCAATGCGTTTGGAAGCGCCCATGACGTTGGTCGGGTTTACGGCTTTATCGGTAGAAACCAGAATGAATTTTTCCGCGCCGTAGCGCATAGCGGCATCTGCGGTGTGCTTTGTCCCGAAAATATTGACCTTGACGGCTTGTTGCGGATACATTTCCATCATAGGCACGTGCTTATAGGCGGCGGCGTGCAGGACTACTTGCGGGCGGTGTTGTGCAAATAGCCGCTCAACGCTTGCCGCATCGGTAATATCTGCCAAAATAGGTACGGCTTGTGTATAACGCTCCTCTTCGGCGAGCGATAAATGCAGTTCGTGCAGCGCCGATTCGGCTTTGTCTAACAGCAGCAGTTTTTTGGGTTGGCAGCGCGTCAGTTGGCGGCAAAGTTCGCGCCCGATAGAGCCGGCGGCGCCTGTAACCAGCGCCACTTTACCGCTGAAAGTTTCGCGCACGTGCGGCGACTCCATGCGGATGGGTTCGCGTTCCAGCAGGTCTTCTATTCGCACATTTTCCAATTGGGATGGATTAAAACCGCCTTCGTACCACTGGCTAAGCGGCGGCACTTTCATCACGGGCACGCCGGCTTCCAAGCACCACTCTATAAACTCCTGCCTGCGCTTTGCGGACAGTTGATGAATCGCAATCACGGCTTTTTGCACGCCGTTTTTGCGCACAATATCCTTAAAATGGTCGGCAACCTGAAAAACGCGCACGCCTTCAATAGTTTTGCCGCTTTTCATTGGGTCATCATCAAAAAAGGCGACTACTTTGTAGGAAAGTCCCGGCGCGTGTTCCAGCACGTGTTTGGTGATAAGTCCCGCGCTGCCTGCGCCGAAAATGAGCAAATGAATAGGCGGATGTTCTTCGGCGGCATCACTACCTGCGCTGAAATAGCGCGCCAACGCCCGATAGCCTGCCAGCGCAATTAGCGAAAGGGTGAAGTAGGCAATGCCAATAGCGGCGGAAAATTTGTCCCAAATGGCATAGGAAAATAGCCCAAGCGTCAAATCGGACGACATCAGCGCCAGCGTCAGCTTGACCACATCGCGCAAGTGGATGAAGCGAATGACAACCGCGTAAGTTTTGAACATAAAGAAAGCCGACAAACGCAAGGCGGCAGCCAGCGCCACCGTTTGCCCAATAGCGGCAGGCGCTTGCTCTTCAAATAAAAGCGCGGACAAAACGAAGGCGACCGCGCCCAGCAAAAGGTCGGTTGCCAGCAACGATAGTTTATTGAACGTGGCGCGGTTGGCGTATTGGCTAAGCCGTTTTCTTACCATGTAAATACCATCCGTTGGTTCACCAACGGGCAAGCGATTGTTTTATTTTGCTGCGTTACCTGCAAAATCGGCTTGCCCAGCGGGTCAAAGTTAGGCAGAGGCGCCAACAATGCCAGTTCTTCATCGGCAACCGAGAGCGGCCGCCCGTTGAGCGAAACCGCATCGCCGATTTCCTTTTCAAAGCCGTGCAGAATGAGTTTGAGATGGGTAAACGCGCTTGCAAACGCGCCTTCTGCGGCTTCCAGAATCAACTCACGCGATGCGCCTTGATATACGATGACGCGGCGGTAGTATTTGCCCTGCTCATAGTCATAGCTTTGTCCGTCATCTTCATAATACACAAAATCGGAACTGCCGTTGTGATGATATACGTGTAGGTAGAGCGTGCCGTCGTGCGCCTCCTGTGTGGACTGTACCAGACTCTGCATCGGAATAATAGCGCCTGCTTTGGCAAATACGGGCAGGAATTCCAGAGGACTTTCTACCAGCGCCTCACTGTCGCCGTGGTACGGCTGATTGTTGTACAGGTAATACCACTTGCCTTTGGGAAGAAATACTTTGGTGATGCTGCGACCGCTTTCGGTTGGGCAAACCAGCAAGCCGGGACCGAATAGGTATTCATTCTGATAATTGATGTCGTAAACGCGGTTGTCGTAGGGGTGGTCTAACGCCAGCGAACGCGCTACGGGCAATCCGCTTTGCGCGGCTTCATAAAATACCGAATAGAGGTAAGGCATCAGGCGGTAGCGCAGGCTGATGTAGTTGCGCGAAATCGCTTCCACTTCTTCGCCAAAGCTCCATGGCTCTTGGTCGCGGGTATTAATCATGCTGTGGCAGCGGAAGAAAGGGGCAAAAGCGCCTTGCGCTATCCATCGGGCAAACAGCGCCGCGGAAGGCTCGCCGACAAAGCCGCCGACATCGTAGCCAGCAAAGGGAATGCCTGTTAAGCCGATGCTGCTTACCAACCTTGCGCCCAGCAGCATGTGCTCATCCGAAGAGGTATTGTCGCCTGTCCAGAGGGCAGCGTAGCGCTGCGCTCCGGCATAGGCGGCTCTTGTCAGCACAAAGGGACGTTTGTTGCTCATCAGCTTTTTGCCGCCTTCGTAAGTAGCACGCGCCATTTGCATACCGTAAACGTTGCGAGCTTTGCGGGCGGTCGCTGTTTGTCCTTCGTAGCTAAATTCCACCAAATCAGGGAATTTTTGCCCCCATGTAGCGGGTTCGTTCATGTCGTTCCAGAAACCTTCTATGCCGCTTTGAACGTATTCCTCAAACTTTTCCCCCCACCATTGGCGGACTTTTTCGTCCGTAAAATCGGGGAAGTAGCACCAGCCGGGCCAAACCTGCCCTTTGTAGGGCGTTCCGTCGGGGTATTTGATGAACACATCTTTTTTCATGCCGTCGTCGTAAGGTTCGTAGCCCTCTTCTACCTTAATGCCCGGGTCGCAAATGACGACTACCTGAAAGCCCAACGCTTTGAGGTCGGCGATGAGTTGGCGGTGATTGGGGAAGCGCTCCTTGTCCCAACTGAAAATTTTGTATTTGTCCATGTAGTGGATGTCTAAATGGATGACATCCGCCGGAATTTGCTTGTCGCGGAAAGTTTGCGCCAGCGTGCGTACTTCGTGGTGCGGATAGTAGCTGTAACGGCTTTGATGAAAACCCAGACTCCATTTGGGCGGCAGCGGCGTCGTTCCTGTCAGGCGGCTGTAAGCCTTCACGATGTCGGCGACGGTAGTTCCGGCAAAGAAGTAGTAGTTCATTTCGCCTTCTTCTACGGTGAATGAGGCGAAGCGGTCGTTGGAAGCGCCAAAGTTGAAATGCGACTTCACGGGGCTGTCCATAAAAATGCCATAACAACGTTGGCTGCGCGGCAATATTCCTATATAAAAAGGCAAAGAGGCGTAAATCGGGTCGCTTTCCGTTCCATAGCCGAAAAAGTCGGTGTTCCAGTGCGAAAATCCGCTGCCTCGTCGGTCTAAGTTGCCTGTTTTTTCACCCATGCCAATGAATCGCTCATCGGGTTGCAGGGTTTTGTAGGCGGTCGCCTGATGTCCTATCCATGAAATGCCGAAAGCGGGGTCGTCTTGGTTGAGCAAAGTCCCTGTGGCATCGAAAAATTGCAGCCGCAGCGGGTGCGTTGCAATGCGGACGCTCAGTTCATCGCTTTTGAGCAGGTAGTCCTGTCCTTGTTCTTCCCATTGAACGGAAAAAGGTTTAGATTCCTTTGCAGCAAGGGCATAGGAAAAAGTTTCGCGTTCCGTGTCGGCTTGCCATGCTTGTACGCGCACAGTATCGGGGGCGCAGAAAGTAACAGCCAGCGAGCCAAAGTCAGTAGTCAGTTCAGCGCCTTTTTCGGTGCGCGTAAGGGTTAGAAGTTTGCCAAGTGATTTGCTGCGCATAAGATTAGGTTAGAAAGTTTGCTGCGGGTGAATTTACAAAGTAAATCATTTTTTGCAGCACACACTCTCTCTATCTGTTACTGGCTGCCATAGTGTGCGCTGACGATTTTGAAAAATTTCGGCAGGCTGCAATAAGTTTACTTTAAATACCTGCTCAGTTTTCGCATTGCGCTTTGGTTTTCGGGAGAGTAAATCATGGCTCGAATACCATCTAATTCGCGGGCGGTCAGTCGCCAGCTGAGCGGGGCTTTGCGCATGTTGCTGAGCGTGTCTAACTGCCCTCGAGCCAAAAGTCCCGGGTTGTATTCCAAATCAACCGTTATGAGTTCATTTTTGAACCAGCCGCCTGCGATTTCAAGCGCTGCATCGTTGCGTCCATCTTGCAGAAAGTACATGTTGCTTACAAAATGTTCAACGGGGGTAAACAGTTTAAACAGCAGCGAGCGCCCTTGATAGGGTTGGACTGCTCTTGTCTTGGGCGAATCGCGGATGCGGATAACAATTACCCCGGAGGTATTTTTAGCAATCCAATCGCGGAAGACATACAAAAACTGTACGGCATCATCAACGCCGAAGTTATCGGAAAGTCCGGCATCTATAACTTCCATAGCAGGCTCGGAAGGCAGCAACACATTGGGCATGATATAAGGAAAAGTCGCATTCATGCGCAGCGCTGTTGTAAATCGCAGGCTGTCGGCATTGTGGTATTTGAAAAAGCGCCCGAATTCGATTCCGCGCATACGCGTGCGGATGGTGCGACGGGCTAAAGGGGCTGCATTGTTCATATAAGAAAGGGGCTGCGGAGAGAAATACAGCCGCCGTCCGTCATTGACGACTGAAGCGGCAATAATCATCATCGGAATTTGTGCCTGCTGCTCGGCTGCGCGGTAGGCAGAGATAGGCTTGTCTAACCAGCCGTCCAGATCGGCGTTGAGCTTTTGCTCGAAGGCATAACCTCTGTCTTTGAAATAACGTAGCGAGTCGCCATGGATTGCCTGAAAAGGCATGAACAAATCGCTTACGATCCATGAAAGCACAAGTGGATTGAGCCGGTCTTTGGCTATTTTTTCGATGTACTGGTCGTCCTGTGTGTCGGGTATTTCGCCTTTGCTTGCTCTGTAGTAGATTTCGCGGTAGTAAGCAGCCCCAATCATGCCGCCCGATGCGCCTGTCATCAGCATGGTTTGTCGCATGACGCGCCCGCCAAAGGCGCTGTCTAAGGTTTGCAGACAGCGCAATGTCCATGCGGCAGCCCTTTGCCCGCCGCCACTGGTACAAATGAAAATCATTTTAGGTGGGTTTTCTTCGGGGAATTTTGATCGCCAGTTGTCTAATATCTTGAGCGTGTGCGCAACGTCGGCTGCATAGTAGGCATCGTTGCCGAGTTGCTCCAAGCGTTTGAGGCTGTATTCGGCGCGGATGGTGTCGTAGTTCAGTCCAAAAGCGCGATAGTATGGGTTTTGTCCGCTGTCAGTTGCAAGGATGCTGAACAGTAAAATTGCAGCTACGGTTACGCCCCATGTCCATTTTTTGAGCCAGTAAGTTAGTGCACCTGCCAGCATCGTTAGCATCGCCAGCAGCAGCAAACCGCTTGCCGCCGCCGGAATTTGAAATACGGCATTATCGCGAAACAGTCCCAGCGTCAGGAAAAGCGCAAACAGAAACAGCTCCACCATCAGCGCATTGAACTGATTGCGATCCAGAAAATGCGAGTGGTCGTGCAGTATCATCGTTGGTATTTCGTGCAGATGCCTGATGCTCGGAGGAAATGATGCGTCTATATAGGAATGTACATCATATCGGGTATCGCGTTGGCCAATATGATGCACGCGCCGTAAATTAAGGTAGCGAGTGATTTTGGACTTTTGAAGTTGCTTGTCTACATGCCAGCTTATGCCACTGAAAAGTGTTTGCCCTGTCAGGCGGAAGTAGATGAAATAGAGAAGTACTACAATCAGTTGCCCGCTGAAAAAGAGCAACACGTTGAGCATAACTTCAGAGAGTTGCATCAATTCCTCGCGAAGTTGGTAGCGAACAAAGGCAGGTACGAACAGCACGTTGAATACAAGCGGTAAAATGCCATTGTTCAAACAAAAAAGCGCCATCGGGCGTGGCAGGAAATTGAGAAAAGTAAATTTATTGATGGCGAAAATATACGCGGTAATGTGAAATGACATGATGAATGCTCCTACGGCAATGCCTGTAATGAACATCGCTGCGCCGCCCGACTTGCCGAGGTATTCCGGCGAGAGGAACAAATAGGGAATCCCTAGATCCTCGCCCCATCGCCCGATCGTAACGCCAAGCAACAATATCCACAACGAAAGTAACAGCAAGTTGCGCCGCAATTGAAAAAGTAGCAGCTGAACAGGAAACGAATAGAAAATCGCATCTAACATTGACATCAAACGCGCAATTCTTGTACCTTTAAACTTTGATTGATAAGATACTCATTAAATTCAGATATATATGGGTTGTAGTAATTGCGGAACCGGAGGTTGCGGTTCTCATGCGAAAAAAGCAGACGGAACAGTTGCCGGCTGCCGCAACAATGGCACCTGTGGTACGTCGGGTTGTAATAAACTCAATGTTTTTGATTGGCTGAGCAACATGGATTTGCCTGCCTTTCAACGTTTTGACATTGTCGAGATTCGCTTCAAAGGCGGTAGAAAGGACTTCTTCCGCAATCAGCAGGCATTAAATCTGACAACGGGCGATGCTGTAGTTGTCGAGCCTGCGGGGGGCGGCTATCATATTGGCTATGTCAGCCTGCAAGGAGAATTGGTGCGCCTGCAAATGATGAAAAAGAAGGTAAAAGACAACACAGAGATAAAGCCAATTATACGGATAGCCACAGCAAAAGACTTGGATAAATTCGCCGATGTACAGAACCGCGAAATGCCGACCCTGTACCGAACCCGCGAAATCATCAAAGACATGAATTTGCAAATGAAACTATCTGATGTTGAGTTTCAGGCAGATAATACGAAGGCTACATTTTACTATTCGTCTGATGATCGCGTAGATTTTCGCGAGTTGATTAAAGTACTTGCGGGCGAGTTCCGCATTCGGGTAGAAATGCGCCAGATTAGCCTGCGCCACGAAGCCAGCCGCCTTGGAGGGATTGGTGTGTGCGGGCGCGAACTCTGCTGCTCTACATGGCTTACCGATTTTAAGAGTGTTTCTACGACGGCAGCACGTTATCAGAACCTTTCGCTCAACCCGAGCAAACTTTCCGGGCAGTGCGGCAGGCTGAAGTGCTGCCTGAACTACGAGTTGGAAACCTACTTAGACGCGCTGGTAGATATTCCCAAAGTAGAAAAGCCGCTGCAAACCATTCGCGGACTGGCACACTTACAGAAAACTGATATTTTCAAAAAAATCATGTGGTTCAGCTACGATACCGAAAGTACCTGGTATCCGCTGGCTGCCGAGCGCGTGCGGCAGATTATAGACCTCAACAAGCAGGGCATCGTAGTAGAATCGCTGATAGAAGATAAACCTGTGGCTGCCTCAGGTGGCAATGTTCCCGATCCTGTAGTTGCCGACCAGTGGGTTGTGGATAGCATGGATGAGGATGCGTTTACTGCTAAAACGCGCGGCAAAAAGAAGCGCAAGAAGAAAAAGTCAATGCGTCCGGGTGAAGAAAATACCAGCAGTACAGCAACTGCAACAACGGCAAGTCCCGAAACGGCCGCGCCTGTTGTTGTCCGCAATCGCCCGCCGCGTCAGTCAAAACCCGATATGCCTGCTACTAACAGCGAAGAAAAAAAGCCATCTGTCAATCAGGAAAATCAGCCTAAGAAGCCGTCGCATCCGCTTCATAAGAGACCTCACAACAACAAAAATCGCAGGCCACCTGCCAGTGGAGACGGCAGCGCAAAGAACAAAAAAGAATAGAACAACAGCGCTCCAATGAGGTCTATCTTCAGGCATCCGTGGTTTGCTGTCGGTATGTTGATGCTGGCTTACGTCTGTTCTTTCATGGACAGATATGTGCTCAACCTGCTGGTAGAGCCGATGAAGCGCGATCTTGGTCTGAGCGACACAGCTGTGGGCTTGTTGCTGGGTGTGAGTTTTGCACTGTTCTACACTACGCTGGGAGTGCCTGCGGGCTATCTGGCAGACCGCATCAATCGCAAAAATCTAATTGCTGCCGGTATTGCTCTTTGGAGCTTGATGACTGCACTGGGCGGACTGGCACAAAACTATGCGCAGTTATTCCTTGCCCGCATGGGCGTTGGAGTAGGTGAGGCAACGCTTTCACCTGCTGCGTATTCGCTCATTGCCGATTTGTTTCCGCGTGAGAAACTCGCCTCGGCGCTTAGTGTCTATTCCGTAGGCATCTACTTAGGTTCGGGGCTTGCTTATTTGGCAGGTGGTAAAATCTTAGACTGGGTGAAAGATCTGCCCCCGATTGGGTTGCCATTGGGGGGGCAGATTTTTAACTGGCAACTCGTGCTGATTGCTGTCGGCTTGCCCGGTTTGCTGATTGCGCTTGGAGTAGCGCTTATACACGAACCGGTGCGCAAACATGCTCCCCGCGCAGAGAAAGTACCCTTCACGCATCTGTTTACCTCGCTTTGGGAGCTGCTGCAGACGCAAGTTGTTTTTCGCTGGCTTTGTCTGGCATCCTCTTTCTTTACAGTGGTCAGCTATGCCTTCTCTTCGTGGGTTCCGGCAGCGATGATGCGCGTTTGGGCAACTGATCTGAAAACAACGAGTATTTTCATGGGCTTGCTGATGATGTTCGGTGCGCCTGCGGGCGTGCTGCTGGGCGGTTATTTCGCCGATAGTGGTAAAACTGCCGGGCAGAACAGCGCTAAAACAACGATTTTTATTGCTACTGCTGCGGGGCTGTTGCCTGTGATGGCTTTGCTGCCTTTTTGTGAAACAGCATTAGAGGCGATGCTGCTTTTTATCCCTGTAGTGCTGTTGCTTAGTGCGCCTGTAGGGGTTACGGCAGCCTTTGTGCAACACTTAGTACCTACCGAATTGCGGGGATTAGCTTCTGCATCGCTGCTACTTTGCCAAAATTTGCTGGGGCTTGGGCTGGGGCCTACGCTGGTTGCGCTACTCACCGATTACTACTTTGGTAAACCTGAGGCAGTTGTACAGTCGCTCAGTATCGTGAGCATAGGCATGTCGTTGCTTTCCTTGTTTGCATTTACCAAAGTCAGGCAGCATTTGCGGCTATAAAAATGAGTCATCCCGAAGAATTTTTGGGATGACTCATTTAGATAAAAGTCGGGTACGATGTAGTATGCCCTTTAGTACATTACCCCGCCGGATCAGGCGGAGTATTCGGGTTGTTGTCGCGCTCTGTAAACGGATACGGGTAGAAATTGCGGTTGCGTTCAGAACCCGCAGCAGCCGGCCCCGGACGGCCAAAACGGCGGCTGTCTTCCAGACGCATACCTGTCAAGTACAACTCGATGCATCGGTTGCGGTAAATCTCTGTCAGGATAGCTTCCTGCGTTATGGGGCCTGAGTAAGGGGGCAAAGCAGCACCTACGCCGAATATGTCCTGTGCAGGGGTTTTGGTCAATACGCGGTTCAATTCTGCAACAGCTTCTGCCAAACGGTTCTGACGTGCCTGTGCTTCGGCACGGATCAGGATCATTTCGCCAGGCAGATACAGCGGAATAGGTGTTTCATCGGCTAAGAAGAACCCGCGACCGCGTGGAGGCACAGCCGCTGTGATATAAAACGGTATCCGCTGGTCATCAGCGGCAGGAGTCAAGGCGGCGGGCAGGCCTAAGTTAGTTTGTGCCTCGTGTACGTTATTAGTTACAAACGAAGTGCGGAAAATAGGGTTCTGTACCACGTTATCAAACAAAAAGCGGGAGCGAGAGGTCAGTGAAACGCGCCCTGCTGCGTCAAAAGCCTGCTGATGGCGACCCAGCATGAGGTTGTAGCGTGCGGAAAGCGCATTGAGCGCATTGGGCAGGTCTATGTCGTTACCCACCACATTAGTAAAAGCCGCAGGCACAGGATTAGCCGCAAGCAAGGTAACGGCTTCATCGCACAAGCGCACAGCGGTCTCTAATAAAGCATTACGGTTGCTGAAGACAGCGTTTCTGCCGGTGGTGATCGGCGCTTGTTCCCAAAAAGTTGCCAGCCAACCCAGCGCCAGCGCTTTGTAGAGGTGCGCATGCGCCTGAATGGCGGCGGCGGTAGCGCGGTCAGGTACGTTGCGTACGTTGGCGATGATGCGGTCGCAGTCTGCATTGAGAATGTTCAGATTTTGCCACATGTTGATAATTATAGGGTTCAGACCGTTTACGTTGTCTCTGCCATTAGATAGCGCGGCAATATCTGCATTACCTGCATTTACTACGCGCAACTCGTTGGTTGCCAAGCCTGAAGTGGTAATGACAGTGTAGAGTGGGCTTGCTCCACCGGCAATATAGCGGCGGCGCAGACCGTTGGAAAATGCGAGCAGCCCTGAGGTATTACTCAATACGTCGTCTTCGGTTGCGGCGTTGGGGTTGGTGTAGTCCAGCGTACAAGAAGGGTTTATCAGCATTGCTGCCAATAGTCCGCAGAGTACGAGTTTTTTGATATGAAAAATTTTCATGTTATTTCCGAATTTAAATCTTGGATGGTTAACAATACCGGATTAGAACTGGGCAGACAGGTTAAACTGGAAAGTGCGCGGAATAGGCACAGTACCAAAGTCGTCGCCCCGGATACGGTTACTCTGACCGCCTGAGTTTACTTCAGGGTCAAAGCCCGGGTAATTATCCCACGAGATCAGGTTACGACCTGAAATACCGAAAGTAAGATTGCTGAGTCCGAGCGCTTTCGGTGTCAGGGTGTAAGAGAGTGAAATTTCGCGTAGTTTGACAAAAGAACCATCTTTAATCATCTCTTCGCGGATGCGCTCGCCGCCGAAACCTCCTAGAATGCTCACCCAGCCGCGAGGCAGTTCGCCGCGCAATTCTTGCGCTGCCAGCGGGCCAATGCCTACGTTATTAGCGGTTGTCCAGTTAAGGTTATTTACTTGGAAACCTTGTACGGCATCAAACAGTACGCGGAAGTTGAAGTTTTTCCAGCTAATGTCGTTAGCCAATGAAGCAGTGTAACGCGGGTTGGGGTCGCCCAGTACGCGATTGACAAGTGCGCCTGTGGGCTGACCTTCTGCATCGCGACCTACGCGGTCTGGCTGTGGCAAACCTGCTTGCAGCGTTACCCCACCAATAGTTTGTGGTCGGTTGGTCAGCAGCAGCGAGCCGTCCGGATTGCGAGCGTAGGCTGTGCCGTAGAATACGCCCAGCGGGAAGCCGTTCACTGCGCTGCTCATGCGGTTTGCGTCGGTAGAGAAGCGAATTACTTCCTGCGGAATATTGACCCTATTGCGGTTGCGGCTGTAAATCAGTGTAGCGTTCCAGTTCCAGTCTTTGTTTTTCAGAATATTAGCGCGCAGCGCAAGCTCGATACCTTTGTTAGTCATGCTGCCTACGTTGGCGTTGATAAATGCACCACCTTCAGAAGGTGCAATAGTGCGCTCCAGCAAAAGGTCGCGTACTTCTTTGTTGTACCAAGTAAATTCCAGACCGATGCGGTTATCTAAGAAATAAATATCCGAACCAATCTCGATTTCCGCCTGACGCTCCGGCTTTACATCAGGGTTGCCCAACACTGCACTACGGAGCAGCGCCTGACGACCGACAACTTGTACCGGAATCGTGTTGCTGAAACGATCATAGGGCCCAATACCTGTCAGGTTACCTGATTCGCCATAAGCTGAGCGTATTTTGAATGTACTTACTTTTTCGGCAAAAGATGCGTTTTTCCAAAAGTCCATTTCAGAGAGTACTAAGTTGGCGGAGGCTTTCGGGAAGAACTGCCAGCGGTTGTTAGCTCCGAATACGGAAGAGGCATCTATGCGCCCCGCTGCTGTTACGAATAGAAAGTCGCCATAATTGAAAGTCTGCTGGACGAAGTAGCCCTCAATACTGCGTTGGGTACGGGATTCGGTGGTAGGGGTAAAGAGGTTAGTTGCGCCGCTGACCGTTTCGATGAATGGGGCCATGTTGCGCCCCTGCGCCTGTGTAAAGTTGCTCTGGTCATACTGCCAAGTAGCGCCCAATTGTGTGGTGGACTTGAACTTATCGCTAATATCTGCCTGATAGCTGATGTTCAGGTCGTTATTGAGTTGCAACACCTGTGCGGTTGCCGTAGAAGCGTAACCATCGGGAAACTGTGCGGCATTTACGCCCGGATAGGCAATGCGTGGGAAGAAAGTTTGCCCCAACTGCGTGTAAGAGTCAAAACCGAAGATATAGTCAATGCCCAAACCTTTGATAGGCGCTAGATTTAACTGAAAGTCCCCAATGGTACGGTTGGTCTGGTTGGTTTGCTTCAGATCTTTAATAACGCTCATGGGATTGATGCGCACCGGTTCTACGGGCAGCAGATTGCCGTTGGCATCGCGGGCGTTCAGATCATACACGTTATCGGTGATGAATACCGAGTTAATCGGGCTGTTGAAGGTGTTTGCATCGGGCTTTTCGTTGGCAAAACTGCGGGTGTAGTTCAAACCTGCCGAAAACTTTGCCCAGTCGTTGATCTTCTGATCAATGCGCAACCGGCCGGTAATACGCTCAAAGTCAGTATTGCGCACAATGCCTTCATTTTTGAAATACGAAGTAGAGAAAAAGTATTTTGTATCGTCTTTTCCACCTGCCACAGATACGTAATTATCTGTACCGATAGCAGTCCGGAATACATCATCCCAATAGTTGTAGCGCGTTACAGGCGTTTTTTCGGTGAATAGGCGATTGAACAAGAGCAGCATGGTTAAGCGCTGGTCGTTGCCAAAACCTGTACGGGTTACGGGAGGGCCAAAGCGTTCGGGGTGCGTATTGAGCGGGAATTCCTTGCGCAGTTGGCTGATCATCAGCGACGTTGAGAAAGTGATCTTAGGTTTGCCTGTACTGCCGCGCTTGGTGAAAATCTGGATAACGCCGTTGTTGGCTCGCGAGCCGTAGATAGCTGCAGCTGCTGCACCGTTCAAAACTTCGATGCGCTCAATATCGTTCGGGTTGATGTCCAGCAGGCGGTTTTGTCCGGGCTGGAAGTCGTTGCCGCCGCTGATGCTCACCGAAAGGTTGGATACGTTGTTCGTATTGTTATTCACAATCACGCCGTCCACAATGTAGAGCGGCTCGGAAGAGGAATTAATAGAGTTTGCGCCGCGCAGGCGAATCGAAACACCGCCGGCAGGATCGCCCGAATTTTGGGAAATCTGCGCACCGGCAATCTTGCCTTGCAAAGCTGCCGAAAGGCTTGGCGTGCCTACCTGCTGCATCTGCCTAGAAGAAACCGTGTGGATAGAGTTGCCCAACTGTCTTTTGCTGGTTGCGATGGATGTACCTGTTACTACTACCTCGTCCAGACCTATGAAGTCTTCGCGCATAGCCATATCCACGGTTACAGCTGTTTCGCTGCCCAGCGTAATTTTCTGTTCTCTGCGGGCATAGCCTACGAAACTGAAAACGAGCGTGTATTCGCCCGATGCAAGGCTCGCAGCCATACTGAACTTACCTTCTACGTCGGTAATAGTCCCCGTAGAAGTACCTTTGATTTGTACACTTGCACCTATGAGCGGCTCGTTGGTGCTTGCGTCGGTGATCCGTCCGCTAATAGTGTACATTTGCACTTGGGCAAAGGCAGCAGCGCCAATCCCCCAGCAGCATAAGAGTGCGAATAGCCACTTTACACACAAAAATGGGCGTAGTAGTTTGTTTTCATTCATCATATCGTTCAAAATAGTTAATGAGGTGAACTAACTTCAAACATATAATATTTACGCGCACGGGAAAATATTTAGGCGGAAAAATTTTGTGCATCATTGGGCGTTTATTGATAAAATGATTCTTTTGTAAGCGTACAGGTGAGATGGCACATTTTGTGTCTCTGTTTCAATATACTTTTTCACGTCTCAAAATCGGGTATTCAACAATGATGAAGTGGCTGTCGCTTAGTCTGGCATTGTTTTTTTTATTAAGTGCCAAAAGTATTTACTCACCTACACTGGCATCGGTGCAGGGCAAGAGTACGCCGCCCGAACCGGATCCGGCATATTTGGAAAAACTGAGAAAACAGCACGAATGGGCCGACAGCGTGCTGCGCACGATGAATGACGACCAGAAAATCGGACAGCTATTCATGGTGGCAGCCTATTCAAACCGCGACGAGGCACACTACAAAGAAATTGACCGTTTGGTGAGCCAATACCACGTAGGCGGACTGATCTTCTTTCAGGGCGGGCCGGGCAGGCAGGCTGTACTAACCAACCGCTACCAAAAGCAGGCAAAAGTGCCACTGCTGATTTCCTTAGACGGTGAATGGGGACTAGGGATGCGCCTAGACAGCACCATTAACTTCCCCAAAGCAATGACACTGGGTGCGATCGGCGAAAACAAGTTGATCTATGACATGGGCGCAGAAATAGCCCGCCAATTCAAACGCATAGGCATACACATCAATTTTGCACCCGTTGCCGATGTAAACGTCAATCCTGCCAATCCCGTCATTGGTATTCGTTCTTTTGGTGAAAATAAAGAGCGCGTTGCTGAAAAAGCGCTGAGTTATATGCGCGGAATGCAGCACCATGGCATCATTGCCAATGCCAAGCATTTCCCGGGACACGGCGATACGGACACCGATTCTCACTATGCCCTGCCGATTATCAAGCACGACCGCCGCCGGATAGAGGAGATCGAACTGTATCCTTTCCGCAAATTGATCGAAGACAGCATTATGAGCATCATGGTGGCGCATATTAATCTGCCTGCGTACGACGACGATCCTAAAAAACCGACTACACTTTCTCAAACGGTTGTAACAGACCTGCTCATTCATCAAATGGGCTTTCAGGGGCTGATTTTTACTGACGCACTCAATATGAAAGGGGTTTCTGCTAATTATGCTCCCGGTGAAACCGATTTGCTGGCATTCAAAGCAGGCAATGATTGTTTGCTATTCCCTATGGATGTGCCTAAAGGTGTTGCCAAAATCAAAGAAGCAATTGCTAAGGGCGAAATCCAGATGACCGAGGTGGAGCGCCGCGTTAAAAAGATATTGCTGGCAAAATATTTTGCAGGACTGCATCAGCTAAAGCCTGTATCGCTCAAAAACTTGCAAGAAGACCTGAATACCCCACAAGCCAAAGCACTGCGCATGAAACTCTATGAGCAGGCGATTACTGTCGTGCGCAATGCTGACAGCCTGATTCCTTTCAAAAATCTGGAAGAGCAGACTTTTGCATCAGTAACGGTTGGTGCAGGTGCAGGCAATACTTTCCAGCGCATATTGAGCAAATATGCAGCCTTCGAGCACCACCAGATCGCCGATAAGTCCGCAGGAGATGCAACCTACGATGCGCTGATTCCTAAGTTGAAGAATAAAAAGGTAGTGATTGTCGGGCTGTTGGGCGTAAGCACTACCAACCGCATCGAGAAAGACTTCGGCATTGCGCAGGCTACACGCAACTTTATTCAAAAACTTTCAGCCTACACTAATGTTATTCCTGTCGTTTTCGGCAACCCGTACAGTCTCAAATTTTTTGACGATGCCAAATATTTGGTTTGTGCATATGAAAATAATACTGACGTACAGACAGTAGTCCCGCAAGTGCTTTTCGGTGCTGTAACAACGGGTGCAAGGCTACCCGTCAGCGTTTCGCCAAACATCAAAGCCGGAGACGGCTTTTCGATATTTTCGCTCAACAGGCTGAAATATTCTTTTATTCCTGAATGGGAGGGAATGGACAGCCGCATTCTGAACCGCATAGATAGCATTGTGAATCAGGCAATTGCTAACCGCGCAACTCCGGGCTGTCAGGTACTTGTGGCCCGCAACGGCAATGTAATTTTCAGCCGCAACTATGGGCGCCATACCTACGAGCCTACCGCTTCTGCCGTCAGCGATGAAACAGTCTATGATCTTGCCTCAGTAACCAAAGTGGCAGCAACAATGCAGGCGGTGATGTTCCTCCACGACCGCAAACTGCTGGATGTGGACAAAAAAGTATCGGATTATCTGACAGGACTGAAAGGTACAAACAAGGCCAACCTAATCCTGCGCGATATTTTACTGCACCAGGCTGGATTGATCCAACGTGCGCCCCATTGGTGGCATACGATGGAAAAAGGCAAGCACAAGCCCGAATACTATGCGCAAGAGCCGACCGAAGAGCACGTAATTCCGGTGGATGAAAATTTATATGCTTCGGCTAAAATTCATGCAGATGTGTGGAAGTGGTTGCGCGACAGTCCGCTGCGCAGCGCCAAACGTCCCGACGGCTCTTATGGCTACTTGTACTCCGACGTAGGCTTCTATATCCTCAAGCAGATCGTTGAGCAGGAAACAGGGCTTTGCTTGGATCAGTTTGTGGAAGGCTATTTTTATCGTCCGCTGGGTTTAGCTACTATGGGCTATCTGCCCTTGCGCACTTTGAACAAGTCGCAGATCGCACCTACGGAAGAGGATAAGCATTTTCGCAAAAAGCGCGTACAAGGCATTGTACATGATCCTGATGCAGCTTTACAAGGAGGTGTTGCAGGGCATGCAGGAGTCTTTAGCAACGCCAATGATTTGGCGATCCTGATGCAAATGAACCTGCAAAACGGCTACTACGGCGGCAAGCAATTTTTCGATGACCCGCAGACCATCGCATTTTTTACCGACAAGCGTACTGTTCCACATAACCGACGCGGACTTGGCTGGGATAAACCTATTAGAGGCAACAGCGGTCCTACTTCGGGGCATTGCTCGCCGCGCACCTACGGACACAGCGGATTTACGGGTACAGGGGCTTGGGTGGATCCGCAATACAATATAGTTTACATCTTTCTGGCAAACCGTACTTACCCCAGTTCGACTAACTGGAAATTGATCGAACAAAACATCCGCAACAAGGTGCAGGATCAGATCTACCTTTCTATGGGCATTGCCCGCAACTATCTGGAAAAAGAGCAGCACATGGCAGACTAAGCCATGTTCTTAATCGTATCTATGAAACAGCGGACATGATCAGGGTGAATGTCCGGATAAACACCGTGCCCCAGATTGGCAATGTAGCGGTGTGTACCAAAAGCACCTACCATTTGTTTGGTTTCTTTGCGGATCGTGTCGAAGTCAGCGTAGAGTGCGCAGGGGTCTAAATTACCTTGCAGCGTTTTCTGTCCGCCTGTTTGCTGTCGTGCCAGTTGCGGATCCATGTTCCAGTCCAATCCTACTACCTGGCAGTTGAGTTTTCCGAAATCCTCCAGCGCAAAAAAGGCTCCTTTGGCAAATACTGTTTTGGGTGCTTCGTTGATCGCATTGCAAATCTTGGCAATGTAAGGTAGCGAAAAAGCACTGTACTGCGCAGGAGAAAGAATTCCCGCCCACGAATCGAAGATCTGAACAATATCTGCACCTGCCGCAATCTGCATTTTCAGGTAGCTGATGGTGCTGTCTGTAATCATTTGCAGGAGCTGATGCGAAAGTTCAGGCTGCTGATACAGCATTTTTTTGGCTTTAGAGAAGGTTTTAGAGCCGCTGCCTTCTACCATATACGCAAAAATAGTGAATGGCGCACCTGCAAAACCGATCAGTGGTACCCGTCCATTGAGTTCGCGCTTAGTGATGCGGATGGCTTCGGCTACGTAGCCCAGATCTGCGTGCGGGTCTGCTACGCGGACTTTCTTCAGATCGTCTATTGACTGAATGGTTTGCGGAAAAATCGGGCCGCGTTTTTCTATCATTTCGTAGGGCAACCCCATCGCTTCGGGGATCACCAGAATATCAGAAAAGATAATGGCAGCATCTACTCCCAGCAAATCTACAGGCTGGATCGTAACTTCTGCTGCCAGTTCGGGCGTTGTAACAAGTTCTATAAAGTCTTTCAGGCGCTCGCGCACAGCGCGGTATTCAGGTAGAATCCGTCCTGCTTGTCGCATCAGCCATACGGGCGGGCGCTCTACGTATTCGCCGCGTACCGCACGCAGCAATAGGTCATTTTGAAGTGTCATAGACGTTGGAAATAGCCGCTTTGACAGGCGGCAGGTGTAGTTTTTTTGCACAAATATACACGTAAAGCCCTCAATAAGTATAGGATAGGCACAGTTCTGCACTTGAGAAGCGCTAAGAGCCATGTAAGAAAAAGTGCAATTTTAGATTATTAAAACACAATTTTTTTCTTTGAAAAATTTTACGTTTGTACATAAGCAAGTCTCTTGTGCCGTTATATGCTCAACTAACGCCACTTTTCACGATGAATTACGTATCCTCATTAGTAAACACCTATTCATTGACTACTCTCTTATACATGTGCCTGATAGGCCCAATATTACTTGTTTTAGGTACACAAACCCATGCACAGCGCTTTTCTTCTTGTCGCACGGCAGATGGCATCGGCTATCTGGAACACCTGCCCGCAGACTACCAGCAAAGCAACAAGAGCTATCCGCTGCTGATCTTTCTGCACGGAATCACTGAGCGAGGTAATGGCACAACAGATTTGCGAAAAATAGCAGGCGGTGCAATGCCCTTTCAAATTGAAAGACAAACGCTAAAAATGACTTTTACTGTCAAGGGTGAAACGTTTTCCTTTATCGTCTTGTGTCCGCAGTTGAGCTATAACTATGGCTCATGGCCTGTCTCTTATGTAGATCGGGTAGTGGAATATGCCAAAGCAACCTATAGAGTAGATGAAAGCCGCATCTATGTTACAGGTCTTAGTTTGGGCGGCGGCGGTACATGGGACTATGCCGCAGCTTATCCCGATAAAGTTGCTGCCATTGCGCCGGTATGTGGTGCATCGGGCGCTAACAAGATGAAAATAGCATCATTGGTGAGCAATCAGATACCTGTGTGGGCTTTTCACGGCACAGCCGATAACGTAGTGCCTACTCATGTAACGCTTGGCTGGGTGCGAGGCATCAACGAATTTCAGGGACGCAATGCCGATGCTCCTAAGGCAAAAGTTACGCTATATCCAAAAGTAGGACATAATGCGTGGAAGCAGGCGTATAGCCCGAATCCTTTCGTTGCTGACCCCGTAGCACCTAATCCCATGACAGTCTATGAGTGGATGCTGCTGCATTCCAAACCTGCTGCTGCAACCAGTTTTGGATATACTTCAATAACAGACGATTAATTGCCTTGTCTGACAAGAAAAAGTAGCTGTCCAAAAAGGCTGAACGTAGCATAGACTTTAGTCTGTAGCTATTTGATTATCAAGCGATTAAGAAATCACAGACTAAAGTCCGTTTTACTTTTTGGACAGCCCCTTCTTACTGTGTATGCGCCAAAGGGAATTACATATGAGGTTCGAGCAATTTGACCAGTTCGCTCTTAGGTGCTGCACCAACTTTCTTAGCCACTACTTCACCCTTTTTGAATACCATCAGTGTTGGAATACTGCGGATGTCAAACATAGCCGGGATGCGCGATTGTTCATCTACGTTTACTTTTCCAATGACTGCTCTGCCTTCCAGTTCTGAAGCCATTTGCTCGATAGTGGGGCCAATCATTTTGCATGGGCCGCACCACTCTGCCCAAAAATCTACCAAAACGGGCTGGTCGCCGTTAATGTATTGCTCAAAATTGCTGTCCGTTAATTCGATAGCCTTTGCCATAATGAGATGATTTTTTATTTAAGTTCAAAACTGTTAATACAACAATGATGCGGTCAAATAAGTTTAAGACAAATCGTCAGATAGTCTGCTAATGACCAAAAGCCCAAGCCATAAAGTCAGGAAAAGCCTTTGCCCATGTACGCTGGTTGTGTTGCCCGCCCTGAATTTCAAGGTAGCGCACATCGGTGAGGGTATTGTAGCCTTTATGATACAGTTCGCCAATCAGATCCAACGTATCATCTATTGCATCTATGATGCCGTTGTTGTTCCGGTCTTCTTTTTCATCGTCTGTTCCTGCTTCAAACCAGAACCGAAGGCCTTGCTTATGGTGTCCGTTGCGGACTACTGCATGGATGATGCGGTCTGAGTTAGCAAAATAGTCATTGGCTGAGTGCTTGCGCCACCAGAATGCACCTGAACAAACTCCAACGCACCCAAATAGCCAAGGATGATGCCATGCAATATCAAATGCTGAAAGCCCGCCCAATGAGCAGCCAAAGATGGCATAGTTTGCCGGCGGCTCTAAAAGTGAAAAGCGCTGTTGCAACACAGGGATCAGTTCTTTTATGAGAAAAATAGCGTACAGATTTGCCTTGCTGCCGCGTTTGGCATAGTCGGGTATATTGGCAGTGCCATACTCCTGAGTGCGTTCGGCTGCATGGACAGCAGCTATAATCACCGGGCGAATCGTGCCTTTGTCTATCAGCCGATGTAAGGTTTCGCGTACCTGAAGTGCCTGTGCATCCTGCCCATCGTTGAGGATAAGTAACCTACAAGGCACATCTGAATGATAGTCTTTCGGCAGAAAGAGGTCAATCCTTTTCTCAAATTGTAGATGTACAGAATCCAGATAAATGGTCAAGTCGGCATAGGTCGCCGCAGAGGATTGTTGCATGATCAAATTCCGGCTTCAAACGATTAAAAAACACAAAGATAGCCCAAAATCAGCTATTGCGTGCGTTGTTTTTCTACGCGCTCTAAGCGGGCTTCCAATTGCGCAATTCTATTGTTGAGATCTTCGGAGGTTGGATTGAGCTGACCAGTGAGCCGCCAGTTGACTTTCCAGATTTCCATGACCTCATCATGTCCTATGTCGAAAGGCGGGTGTTTAGGATTATCCGATACTAGCGTTAGATACTCGCTGTGGAGTTTATTCTTGATGCGCTTGACCTGCAGTCCCCGCTCGGAAACAATCACGCAGATATGCCCTTCGTCCAAATATTCCCATTCGGTGCGGTCTATCAGGTGGCAGATCAGGTAGTCATCTTCGTAGAGTGTAGGCTCCATACTGTCCCCTGTAACTTGTAGCGCATAGCATTGTTTCCCTTTAACGAAGCTGCGCGGCAGGCTAAGTACATCCAATTCTTCAAAATACTCTTGAGTTTGGTAGCCTGCTAAGTAGTTGGCTGCTGCTCTTCGGTTAATAATAGGTACGCTGATCGTATCGGCGATGGTTAGGGGCAGTGGGCTGCGCTCAGGTGCATTCATGTGCTTGAGCATCTGCCCGTTACCGCTCAGAATCCATTCAATGTTCAAATCGGTGTAGGTGGCAGCTATTTTTTGCAGCACTTCGAATCCTGGTTTGCTTTGCTGTTTGCCTTTGGTATAGTTGTTAATAACAGCGGGTTTTACCCCGATAGACTCGGCAAAACGCTTTTCGTTACCATCGGCAAAATGCCTAATTATCTCTATCAACCGCTGACTAACTGCACCCTCCATAGATTTCTAAGTATTTTAATTAATAAAAATTGATTTTTAAATCCTTAATAATTAAGTTTGTCGGACAAAAGTAGGTAAATAATTAAATATCTGCAAGCGATGCAGCGGTTAAGTACTTGTATTGCTTGCAAAAAGACGGGTTTTGCGATCAATATTTAATAGCAGATGAAAACAGTTTATTGCTCAGAGAAAGAACGGCAGGTTGCTGAACGGCAGCAGGTCGTAGTGATGCGCAACAAGCAATATGTGCGTGTACAAGACGATATGACTGATTTGTATGTGCAAAACAGCACAGCTAAGGTGCCTCGTAAACGCAAGCGCATCAAAGTAGCGAGTTGAGAAAGGGCTATATTTGCCGGAAAAAAATTATGGCAAAGCCTTATCTGCACTACAGAACTTTTGGTTCGGGAGAGAAGGTTTTGATCGCTTTTCATGGCTTTGGACAGGATAGCAACTTTTTTGCACCCCTTGCCCAAGCATTCCCTCAATATACGGTTTATGCGATTGATCTGTTCTTTCACGGCAAAAGTCATTGGCCTGAGCCTTCTCAACCGCTTAGCTTCGATCTTTGGCGAGCCTTGTTTGCCGAATTGCTCGCTACTCATCAGATCACCCGATTTGACTTGATGGGCTTTTCTATGGGCGGACGTATTGCGCTTGTAACTTACGAGTTATTTGCTGCACAAATTGATTGCCTGTGGCTGCTCGCACCCGATGGCATCAAGGCCAATGCATGGTACAGGATTGCTACGCGCAACCGCCTCCTGCACGGGCTTTTCCAGTATATCACTGCCGAGAATGCCAATATTTTCCATTACAGTGTTCGGGTTTTGGAGAAGCGGCGGCTCCTCCATCCGATGCTTGCCAAACTAGCACAACAGCAAATGCGCACACCTGAACTGCGCAAGCGCGTGTACCATACATGGATGTTGTACAGGCATTTGGAACCTAACCTGACAGCAGTCGGCGATGCAGTGCGTCAGCATCAGACACAGGTACATATTGCAACGGGGGCCTACGATCGGGTAATCCGCCCAAAGTATATGCAAAAACTGACGGCGCTTTTGGGCAAGTTTTGTACACATACGGTTTATCCTTGCGGTCATCAGGGGATACTGGCAGCCTTGCTGAACGCACAGTCCGCTAACGTCTCCTGATTTCTATGACCATCGGAACGGCTTTGCTCTGTGCTTTGGCCGAGAAATTGGCAGTTGTGTAACGGTAGTCAATTTTACTTGCCTCGCTGTAAAGTTCTTTTTCGCGTAGTACCTGTTTCAGCCTTTCGAAGGGATGTCCGCTTATTTGCCGGATGCGCTGGATCAGTTGGTCTATGTCAAGTGCTTCGCGGCTATAAATCAGGCACATGTATTCACTGCCCGGTGTGTTGTCTATTTCGATGTGCAAATCCTCGCCGGGAAGCGCCATATTGGATTGCTGATAGCTCAACAAAGGGCTTTGGTTGTACGCGTGAGGAAACAGTCGGCTGATATGCTCGCGACTGTCAATGCTGAAAGCATAAAAGTACATTTGCTCGCGGTTGGAAACCTGTATTTGAAAGCGTGTACCTGTCGTGTAGGCTTGTTGCGTATAATAAAATCCGGGTTTACTGCTTCCCATCAGGCTCATAATTTGGCCGTTGGGCTGTTTGAGCAGCAATGTGGCTGCAAATTCACCTCCTACAGGCAACCGCACATTTGTATCGTTATTGGCAGGCGTGGCAGGTTCTTTGGCAACTACCGTTTCGGCAGGAAAATCAATTAATTCGTAGGCTTCCATGCAGATGCTTTGGTAGTCTGCGTACCTGATCCAGATGAAGCCGCCGTTCCCCCAAGTTGTACCCCAACTGTTCATAATCTCGAAAGCGCCTCCGTACTGGTTATCATCATAACCGATAATTGCTACGGCGTGATTCTGTGTACTTATTTCTGACAGATTGGGCAACCAGACTCCTTTGGCATGATCTAAAGAAGGCAGGTAGCGAATAGAGGTTACGACAGGCTTTCCTTCTGCCAGCGATTTTTTTACGTAGCGCACAATTGCAGAGCGATCCGAGGTGGCAGTGGCGCTGAAAAGCCGCCGATAGTCCTGAATGGCATTGCTGCGGGCGCGCAATTTATAGTCGAAAGAAACCTGCTTGCTACAGTCGAAACCAAAGTCGCTGTACAGCGCTGCTCCAACCGATTTGAGCGTAAATAGGGCATCGGGTAAAGGCGCACCAATGAGGCAGTTTTGATCTTGCGGACGGCGTATCTGATTGTAGATAAACGAAGGCGAATAAGATAACTGATTGATAAGCAGCGGATTAGTAACACCTCTGCGCTGCGCGGTCAGGATGGTTCGCGCACAGTAGGCAGCCGCCCAGCCTGTGCAAGTGCCTGTATTGGCCTGATCCTTAGGGACAGGACAGTATTTTTTCAAAGAAGCAGCTTTGGGAACTGCATAGTCGCCGCGCATGAGTGGCGTAGCAAAAGGTACAGAATCGGCTTTAATCGGATCAAAGAGCGCGCCCGCACCGCGTTGCTGTGCGGCAACGGGTAGTAGGTGAAACAATGCCAATAGAGAAAATGGCAATAGGGATCGGGAAGCGAATATTTTCATAAGAGGGATAAATTTGTCGGATTAAGCGAATTCCTTAATTTTCCCGAAAATAACGTGCCGAACATGATCACACAAATTAAACAACAAATTCCCAATGCGCTCACCTGTGCTAATTTAGTCTGTGGCTGTTTCGGCATTATTTCGGTTTTTCAGGGATCTTTGGTGTGGGCTGCGTATTTTATTTACATAGCAGCGCTTTTTGACTTTGCCGATGGCTTCGTGGCGCGGTTGCTTAGGGTGCAAGGGGAACTGGGCAAGCAACTGGATTCACTCGCAGACGTAGTGAGCTTTGGCACACTGCCCGGCTTTATCCTCTTCCGCCTGATGAACGAGGCGCAAGGCGGACAGTGGGCTTATCTGGCGATGCTTGTACCTGCATTTTCTGCCCTGCGGCTGGCTAAATTCAACATAGACCCGCGCCAGAGCGATTCGTTTATTGGTGTTCCTACCCCTGCCAATGCGCTGCTCATCAGTGCGTTACCGTTTACAGGCGAGCATTTGCCTGCGCTGCTCAGCCTGCCTGCGCTGGCTGCTGTTGCAGTGGTGATGTCGCTGCTGCTGGTGGCGGAGTTGCCCTTGCTGGCGCTTAAATTCAAGGGCTGGAACTGGCAGCAGTACAAATTTCAATACATCCTGCTGCTGGCGGGGCTTATTTTGTTTTTTACTTTTAAATTTGCAGCCATACCGCTGATTATTTTCATTTACATCGGTCTTTCCCTCATCAAAAAAATTGCCGCATGAAATTTATTGCTGAAATTCAGGTAATGCCGCAAAAAGAAATTTTAGACCCGCAAGGCAAAGCCGTATTGCTTGGCTTGAAAAATCTGGGCATTCAGAATGTAGCCGATGTCCGTATCGGAAAGCACATCCGCATGGAGCTGGATGTAGCCGATGAAGCCGCTGCCCGCGAAGAGGTTGAAATGACCTGCAAAAAATTGCTTGCTAACCTGATTGTGGAAGATTACAGCTATCAACTTTTTCCTGCCTGATAAATGAACGACAAAGCGCGGCGCCGTCTCTATCGCAAATGGTTGTTGCTTGCCCCGCTGGGGCTGGTGCTGATTGGCTTCGGTTTGAGCCTCTTCGGAGAAGCCGCGATGCGCAAATATGCCCAAGCCGATTTTTGGGATTGGTTTCTGTATGGAACGCTTAGCCTCGTTGTGTTCAATGCGGGGCTTTCTATAGTCGGCGAAGCTATTGTCTGCCGCAGTCGCTACATGGCAATGAAAGACCGCAATGGAAACTGATTCTTCAACAAATTCAACCTCAGTGTCTTGGCGTAAAACTCGGCGTACTTTGCGATGGAGAAGTTCAATAGTAAAGACCGCACAATGAAAATTAATCTTTCCTGATTATCTTTCGCAGGATAAAAAACCTGCTACATGAAAAAATTACATACGCTTGTTTGTGCAACGCTTGTTTGGTTTGCGCTTGTTCCTGCTTTTTCTTTTGCCCAAAGCGGGCAGGTACAGGAAAGCCTCAAAATGAACAGCAAAATTCTGGGGCGCGATGTGAAGTACACGCTCTATCTGCCGCCCGATTACGCCACCTCGCAAAGGCGCTATCCCGTACTCTATCTGCTACATGGCTACACCGGCGGCGAAACTGACTGGGTGCAATTTGGCCAAGCCAATCACACGGCAGACAAAGCGATTGCCGCAGGTGAAATACCGCCCATGATTATTGTAATGCCCGACGGAGGCAACGACTGGTACGCAAACGATTACCAGGGCAAAAACCGCTACGAGGATATGTTCATTCAAGAGTTGATCCCCTTTATTGATGCGACTTACCGCACGCGTCCTAAAAAAGAATTTCGCGCCATTGCCGGGCTTTCTATGGGGGGCTACGGTTCGCTGCATCTGGCGGCTAAAAATACCGAATTGTTTGCTGCTGTAGCCGCGTTTAGTCCGGCAGTATTCACCGATCAGGAAGCCATTGAAGCGCCTAAGGATCGTTATGACCAGACTTTCGCTTGGATTTACGGCCCGGGCGAAGGCGCCGCCCGCCTGACCGATCACTGGAAAAAGTACAGCGTATTGGAACTCATGAAAACTCTCCCTAAGGAAAAGTTGAATTCGGTGCGCTGGTACATAGACTGCGGCGACGATGACTTTCTTTACAAAGGCAACGACGCGCTGCACACCACTATGCGCGATATGAACATTACCCATGAGTACCGCATCCGCGACGGCGCGCATACATGGACTTACTGGCGCACTTACCTGATTGAAGGGTTGAAGTTTGTCGGGCAAAGTTTCCAACGCTAAACTAATCGCTGAATTTTTGCGTTCTTTAAAAGAATGGCAAGCGTGAATTTACAGCCTTGCTCGTGTTATTCGCTCTTAAAATCGCTTATTTTTCAATACGAACCGCTTATGAGTATTCGCAAAAAAGTTCTTTTCGCAAGTTTCGGCGTTTTGCTGACGCTGACCTTTGCATTTACTAATCCTGACGAAAAGTATTTTGAGATTGCCAAAAATCTTGAAATATTCGCCAGCCTATTTAAGGAAATCAATATGTTTTATGTGGATGAAATCAATCCACAGGAGTTGATTCAGCAGGGTATTGAGTCTATGCTCAACAACTTAGACCCCTACACCAACTACATCCCCGAAGAGCAGATAGAAGACTACCGCGTGATGACTACGGGGCAATACGGCGGCATTGGGGCAAACGTCGGTACGCGCACAGACCCTGTTACCAAAAAGGAAAAAGCCGTGATTCTAATGCCGATGGAAGGTTTTCCGGCACATAAAGCAGGTTTACTCATTGGCGATGAAATCATCAAAATTGATGATGTCAATATTGAAAATAAAGACAGTGAAGAAATCAGCCAACTGCTAAAAGGGCAGGCAGGGACCACCATCAAACTCGTGATTCGCCGCGTGGGAGTAGATAAACCATTGGAATTTGCCATCAAACGCGAAAAAATCACGATTTCCAATGTGCCTTATTACGGCATGGTTACCCCTGAAGTTGGTATGATTCAACTGACCGACTTTACACAAAATGCCGGCAAGGAAGTCCGCGAGGCATTAGTCAAACTCAAAGAACAGGGTGCTAAGAACATTATTCTTGACCTGCGCGGCAATCCGGGCGGTCTTTTGAGCGAGGCTGTAAACGTATCTAACATATTCATTCCCAAAGGAAAAGACGTGGTGAGCACTAAGGGAAAAGTTAAAGAATGGAATAAAACCTACCTTGCCCTGAACAATCCCGAAGATACAGAAATTCCGCTGGTTGTACTGACGAGCAGCACCAGCGCTTCGGCTGCCGAAATCGTTTCGGGTGTGATTCAGGACTACGACCGCGGCATTGTTGTTGGTCAAAATAGTTTTGGCAAGGGGCTTGTACAGGCTACGCGCTCACTTTCGCACAATTCCAAGCTGAAAGTAACGGTTGCTAAATATTACACTCCCAGCGGCAGATGTATCCAAGCGATTGACTACAGCCATCGCAACCCCGACGGCAGCGTAGGTAAAATTGCCGACTCGTTGCGCACCCCGTTCAAGACTGCCGGCGGGCGCGTGGTGTACGACGGCGGCGGCGTAAAGCCCGATGTAGAGGTAGAAAAACCTAACTATGCGCCCATTACTAAAAGCCTGCTTACCAAAGGGTTTATTTTTGATTACGCTTCCTACTATCGGCAGAAAAATCCAAGTCTGCCCGCCGCCCGCGATTTTAAATTGAGTGATGCGGCTTATCAGGATTTTGTAAAATGGCTGTCGGGCAAGGACTACGACTACACCACACAGGTGGAAAAAACGATTGACGACCTTGCCAAAATCGCCAAAGCCGAAAAATATTACGACGATATCAAAGGACAGTTAGAAGACCTGCGGCGTAAAGTTTCACACAACAAGGAGCAGGATTTGCTGAAATTTCGCGCTGAAATTTCCGAGCTGCTGGAAAAAGAAATTGTTTCGCGTTACTATCTGGAAAAAGGCAGCATGGAAGCCTCTTTTGATGATGACCCCGACATTCTAGCGGCGTTGGTGCTGTTTAAAGACCCCGCCCGATTCCGCAAAATTTTAGGCAAGTAAATTAATCAGTTAAGTCAAAATACTGTTCTTTTATCGCGTTTACGCACTGCGGTGCCATACTTGTAGTGTTTTAGCTAATAAAATTACAAGATAGACTACGAAGGTACAATCCTACGGGCCTTGTGAAAGAAGATAAAAACCTGTCAGGCTTGTTTCCTTTGTAGTGCAAATAGGTGTTTCATTAACAAAACATTTGAGGCATCACGGCTACAAATTCTTGTATCAGGCTACTGAATATCGAATTTCGCACAACCACTTAAAATATCATTAAACCAACCGATTGCCCATGAGTTTTACCACTGAGAACAGTTTACTGATAGGTTCTATTCTTTTGATCATCAGTATATTAGCAGGTAAAACTTCTTTTAAATTCGGCATTCCTACGCTGTTGCTCTTCTTGCTGATCGGTATATTGGCCGGTTCGGAGTCAATTGGTGGTATTCACTTTGACGACGCGCAAACCGCTCGGTTTATTGGCGTGATTTCGCTTTGCTTCATCTTATTTTCAGGGGGGTTGGATACCGACTGGCAGGCAATACGCCCTATAATCTGGCAGGGGGCGTTGCTCTCTACGGTCGGGGTACTTTGTACAGCCATTGCAGTTGGCCTATTTGTTAGTCAAATTCTAGACTTTACGATCTACGAAGGGCTGCTACTGGGAGCGGTCGTGTCCTCTACCGACGCGGCGGCAGTCTTCTCTATCTTGCGCTCCAAAAACATGGCTTTAAAGGGTAGTTTGCGTCCTATTTTAGAGTTGGAAAGCGGCAGCAACGATCCAATGGCATATGTACTTACACTTGCCTTTTTGGGGCTTGTCATTAATCCCTCAACCGATAGTTTTTCTGTTTTGGTGATGCTTTTGCGGCAAATGATCTTCGGAGGCATCAGCGGACTGCTGTTTGGGCAGTTGAGTAAGTTTGTCATCAATCGTATCCATTTGGGCTTTGAAGGGCTTTATCCCGTGCTGGTTATTGCGCTGATGTTCCTCGCCTTTGCCACTACCGACCTGATCGGTGGCAACGGCTTTTTGGCAGTCTATCTCTGCGCTGTCTATCTTGGCAATCAGAATCTGATCCATAAGAATACGATTATGAAAATGTTTGATGGACTGGCTTGGCTGATGCAAATTGTACTTTTCCTGACATTGGGTCTGCTGGTCTATCCTTCTCAAATCATCCCAATCATCGGCGTTGGTATCGTGATTTCGCTATTTTTAATGTTTGTAGCACGTCCGCTGGGAGTTATGATCTCGCTGATGTTCTTCAAACTCAGTATGCGCAAGCGATTGTACATTTCTTGGGCAGGTTTGCGCGGTGCCGTACCGATTGTATTTGCTACTTATCCGATGCTGGCGGGCATAGAAAAGGCAAATATGATTTTCAATATTGTATTTTTCATAACACTGACTTCGGTATTGATTCAAGGTTCGTCGCTATCAATAATGGCAAAATGGCTGCGCGTTCTGTTGCCCGAAAAAGTCAAGCCTCGCAGCCCTTTGAACTTGTTTCTTTCCGAAACTGCCAAGACTATCATTGACGAGATCATTATTGCATCCGATAGCAGTGTGCAGGGAAAACAAATTGTAGATCTGAATTTTCCGCCCACAGCCATCATCGCAATGATCAAACGAAAAGGAAAATTCATTGTACCCAATGGATCTACAGAACTACAGGCAGGCGATAAATTAGTTGTGCTTTCCGATACAATGGAAAATATCAGCAAAGCACACCGCTGCTTGGGGCTGATGGACGACGAGGTGCATATCCCCGACTTTTCATCGTAAGAAAACGCTATTTAACCCAAATTATGCGATTAGGTCTTTGAAAAGTTCAATTTGAGAGAGGGATTGGAAAGTTTTAGCTTGGGGCAGGGTATCAAAATAAGTGTAAGCAATCAGTCCGCTGAACAGGTTGACGAACATACCTATTGGCGACCGATGCCGCGTGTGGTCAATATCGGCTTGAAAAGACAGCAAACCAAAGACGGTTTCTATAAGCCCTCTTTGTTTGAGATAGTGTTTTTATGCTGCATGCAACTTGCTTTTTTCATATTTCTTCTCACTTTGGTAATGAGTTGTACGCCTTGTTCAGCCGATTTTGCTTTGCGTTGGGTCAAATAGCCTTTAT
>NZ_JBRCHD010000013.1:0-96070 GCF_053489755.1 Rhodoflexus sp. | reverse complement strand
CAGGTCAGGGGATTTGGCGACTTAGACGGCGCGGTGAATGATGCGCTGGCATTCAAAATGCTGCTGACGGCGCGGTTTGGCTTTCGGGCATCGGATGTGCAACTGCTGACCGACCGCGAGGCGACGGCGGAACGCATCCGCAAGGAGTTGCAGACTGTTTTGCAAAGGGCGAAACCGGGCGAGCAGGTGCTGATTTATTATGCAGGGCACGGCTCTCAGGTGCGCAACCCGCTTTCGCGCGAGCCTGACAAATTAGACGAAACTATTGTCCCCGCCGATGCGTGGCGCGGCAGCATAGATGGTAAATTATACGACATTCGCGACAAAGAAATTGCCCGCATGGTGTATCCCTACGCCAAAGCGGGCGTTCTTATCACCCTGATTTTTGACAGTTGCCATAGCGGTTCTGCCACACGTGCCGCCGGCGGACGCATCGGTAAAATACGCAAAGTAGAACCTTCGGCGGCGGTGCTGGAAGATAGTCTGGATGTGCCGCCGTTGGAAGATGCCGGCGTGCTTATCCTGACCGCCGCGCAGGATTTCCAAACCGCGCAGGAATATTACGACAGTAAAGGCAATCCGCATGGGGCTTTTACCTACGCTTTCATGCAAGCGCTGCGGCAATCGGGCAGGTGGGAAAGCATCCAATCGCTGTTTTTGCGTACCCGCGCCCAACTCAAATTTATGGGGCTGAAACAGGAGCCTGTTTTGCTGAGCAACGAACAGCGCAGGCAGCAGCCCTTTGTCCGCCTGCGTGCCGAAGAGGCATCAGAAGAAGCCGCCCTGACAGTAACTGTAGCAACAAAAACCGACAGAGGTATCCTGATAGAAGGAGGTCCCGCGCTTGGCATTTATGAAAACACAGTACTGAAACCTGCCGCTGCATCCAAGCGCTTGTTGAGCCTTTCTACACCGCCGCGTCTGCGGGTCAAGCAACTGCTGGGCGTGAATCGGGCGCTTTGCGTGGTAGAACAGGGCGATGAGCGCAGCATCCAAATCGGTGATGCGTGGGAGGTAGTCAGCTGGGCGACACCCGAACGCAACCGTTTGCGGGTACAAGTGCCTGCTATTGCACTAACCGCAGAGGCATTAGCGCAGCAGGCGGCAGATTTTGCAGCCCGTGCAGCGCGTTCCAATATCCAATTGAGCGACGAAAGTAGCGCGCCTTTTGCGTTGCTGTACCGCAACAAGCGTTGGCAGTTGCAAAATACAACAGGGCAAACGGTGGCAGAGGCGGCAACTTTGGAAGCCCTGCCGATAGATGCCGCACAGGGTCAGGCGATTTACTGGCAGTTGCCCGTGCCTGAAAGTCTGGCTGAGGCGCTGCAAAAAAATATGACCAACCGCTACACCGTCCAGTGGATAAGCGATACAGGCGCTGCGGATTACCTGCTCGGCGGGTTCTATGGCGAGGGCATTCGCTATGCGTGGCTACGCGAAGAAGCAGGCACAGAGACAGCGACAATGCCCGCTCAATCGGCAGCAGTAGCAGTCAATGACGCATCGTTTATTAAAATAATTGGCGAATATCTAATAAGATTAGCGCGAATCAAAAATTTATTAACCATTGAAAATCCACAGGGCGAGCAGCAATTCCCTTATCGACTAATATTGTACAACGCCGAAACCCGCCAAATCCACAGGGGAGATACACTGATCGAAGGGCAATCTTTTGGCATTCGCCTGCAATTGGATACTGCCGCTGCTGCCTCGTGGAATGGCAAACGCGCATGGGTGTATGTATTTGTGCTGGATGCGGAAGGCAATACTTCGCTACTCTATCCCCGCAGCGGCAACGTGGAAAACTTCCTGCCGCCTGCTGGTCAGCGCCCCGAACAAATCCCCCTTGGGCCGGAGCGACTGCTGCGCGTAACTCCCCCCTTCGGTGCAGATACCTACATCACCTTGCTCACCTCTGAGCCGCTGCCCGATCCGTTCCTGTTGCAGCAGAAAGGCGTACAAACCCGTGCCGCCGAACATCCCCTTTCCAACCTGCTTTTAGGCAGCGCAGAAACCCGCTCAACAGGCATGGGCGGCTGGCAAGTGTACAGGCAGGTGTTTATTAGTCGGGGGAAGTGAGTTGATAAAAACTATCGAATATCAGAAATTGCGATTAGCGGCGCTTCTTCAAAATCAATCATCGCATTAATCAGTTTCAAATACTGAAAATCTTGCAGATCTTTTGTCTGTATATCTGCCGGGATAAGTATTTTTTGATCTATCAGTTGTGCCCGTTTAGTTCCTGCAAGCAGTGGCAGGCGAGGTGTAAGCCATTGTTTACCGTCCCAAAGCGCAACATTAGCATAAGAGGTATCGGTAATCAGCCCCTCGCGCACCATCAAAATGTCATCGGTTGGATACTGTGCTTTGAGTTGTTGCAGCCAACGGCGGTCTGCCCACTTAACGGAATAATCTACTGAAGATGAAATAGTTGCAAGTGCTAAGGAGCGTACAGGTTGCATAGTGTAGGGAAGGTATTCCACCTGTCTGATTTGGGTATCGTAAAGTACGCGGCATTTGTAAACATGGTGGGTTAGGTCTTCGGGTATTTCGATTGATGCTGATAATAAAATCGGGGATTGCTGTGGAAAACACTGCCGCATTGTCCGCTCGACGCGCTGTTGGTGGTAGGGGAGTGCTTGCAGCCTTCTTTCGACAAGTCGGATAGTCTCAAGCAAGAGGGACATATATTTTCTCAATCAGTTCGTTGTATTCAGCAGTTGCGCTGCTGTGTGAAGTAATGCCGCCTCCACTTTTAAACAATAAGCCTTCACTGCCTTGTTCAATGAAGCGGATTGTTACAGCACTGTCTAAATTTTTACCATCAAAAATACCAAAAATACCAGTGTAGTAGCCGCGCTCGTAGTCTTCTACGGCGGCAATAATTTCGGTCGTTTTCTGCTTAGGTGCGCCGCTGATAGAACCTGCGGGCAGCAGGCGAAACAGCAGATCACCCAGATGCTCCTCATAACCATCGGGAAGATCGCCAACGATGCGCGAACTCACCTGCAACAGTGTTTTATCATGTGCATGAATCGTATCCACATAGCGAAATTTTTCTACATGCACTTTTTTGGCAACCATGCTCAAATCATTGCGAATCAGATCTACAATCGTATGATGCTCTGCGGTTTCTTTTAGATCTGCCAGAATCAGTTCGCGCGCATTAGGTACTGCTGCGTTGATGGTACCTTTCATAGGGCAGGAAAGAATCTGCTGATCTTTGATTTGCACAAAAGTTTCGGGCGAAAAAGATACAAACTCATTGGCCAAGTAAAGTTTGTACTTGGCTGCACTAATTGTAAAAATTTCCTGCAAGGAAAGATTACATTTGACAGGTGTGGCACAGGTCAGATTTAAGAGATAAGTATTGCCAATGGTGATATGGTGTATGACTGCCTGAAACTTCTCGAGGTATCTCTCAAATGAGAGTGGCGATTTTTCCAATTGCAGCACTCGGCGCTTTTGATCACGACTTGGCGCATTGCTAAAGCCGTTGATGTAGTAAAGAATTTTATCAGGACTTGCTTCCTGTAAGGGAATCACAAGGCATTGCTGCATGGCATAATCTATCACAAAAATGAAAGGTATATGTGATGCGCCGTACTGATTCATGGCAGCAATTGCTTCTTCCCGTGTAAGCTTTTGAAGTCCGGATCGCACAGATAATATCGTGTTAATCAATACTTTACTTTGATACCGTGATAGTTTTCCTGTTCGTCGTAGTCTTTGCGGAGGGGGTAGCCTTGCCAGTCGGCGGGTAAGAGAATGCGTCGCAGATCGGGATGGCCTGTAAAAGTTATGCCAAAGAGATCGTATGCCTCGCGTTCGTGCCAGTCGGCGGTGCGCCACAACCCGGTCAGGCTGGGAGCTTGCGGCAGATCCTGTGGCGGGTTTCCGCGCGGAATAACGATTCTGAGCGCAATAGTCGTACCTTGCGTTAAGGCAGTTAGGTGGTAAATCAGGTCTATTGTTCCTGCTTTTTCACCGTTATCTACGGCCGTAATGCAATTCAAATGGTCAAAATAATGATCGCGCTGCAGCCATTCACACAACCCGACGAGTACTTCGGGCTTTACTGTGAAAGTGCTTTGTCTGCTACCAAACTCTTGCGACAACAAGTTATCGCTCCCGATAAATTGCTGGATAGCATCTGAAAGTGTCTGAATATCAATCATCTGCGTATTTTGTACCAGATGTAGCCCAAAATGAGCACCAGTATGAGCGGCAATGCACCGTTACCATAGGCAATATAGGCATAGGAAACACCCCCGAAGCCACTTACAAAAAGCAACTGCGAAAAGTCTGCACCTTTTCTTCTAAGCCTCGACTGCCTCTTGATAGCCCCTCGCAGCGAGTGTTCGGGTTGGTAATCAGCGCTTTCCTTGTCTAATCGCACACGCGCTTTTGCTTCAGCTATGCGTTGTTTGATCTCCTCCATCTCCGGATCGTAGTGACGAGGCTCATAGTTGAATCGCTTGTGTTGCGGTAGTTTACTAATGGTTGGTAGTTTGAACATACTTATTTTTTGACTTTAGCTACATCACTCAGAATCTGACCGATAACAGCGGCCTTACCCATACTACCATACACCTTCAATTTACCAAGTGTAAATGCCGTGAAATTGTTCAATTCGCCTGACATTAATTTGTAGGCTGTATCTAATGATAATTTGATAGCGCAATCGGCATCCGCATCGGAATTATCTACATAAGCGGGTTCTGTATCGGCATGAATGTAAACATTTCCTTCGGGTAATACAAATTTGACAGTTCCTTTGAATTGTGGGTTATTGGCTACAATTGTGCGAACGTCTTCAGTAAATGTTGCTAAGGTGTGCATGGTTTTATATGGCTCTATCTCAAGGTTAGTTCAAAGATAAGCATTTAGATGCAATACAAAATCGCAGTAGGCAAATTTTTTGTACTGTTCTTGTAGTGATTTGTGATCAGTCGCCTTACATTTACTTGATGAAAAAAGTTGGCTCGTTTGTGTTGGTCTTGTTGCTATGTGTGCAGACATCTTGGGGACAGGATGCTAATTTTACACAGTTTTACGCCGCTCCGCTGTACCTGAATCCCGCGCTTACAGGTGCTACGCCACATTTCAGGCTAAGCACTATTTACAGGAATCAATGGCCTCAGATACCGGGAGCTTATCAAATCAATCAGGTATCCGCTGACTATAATTTAGACTATTATGACAGTGGATTAGGCCTGATGCTTTCGCAAGACAGGATAGGCGCATTGGCAATGAGCGCTACGCAATTCAATATTTCTTATGCTTACAGCGCGCGTTTGCGCGGCAATATGGTCTTGCGCATGGGGCTGCAGGCAGGGATCGGGGTGCGCAACACCGACTTTGGTAACTTTGTATTTGAAGACCAACTGCGCAGCGGAGGACCAACGGCAGAGATGCTTGCACAACCGACGATTGTCTATCCCGATTTTTCGGCAGGGGCCGTGCTGCATCGTTCCGATTTTTGGTTGGGTTTGGCTGCCTACCACCTGACGCGCCCTTCTGTAGGGCTGCTGGAGGGTACGGAAAGGCTAAATATGCGTTTTTCAGCACAGGCAGGCTACAGGATAGACTTAGATCCGGGCAGTGATAATCAAATAGCCCTTTCGCCGGCGCTGCTCTACCAGCAACAGGGCGCTTTCAGGCAGTTAGATCTTGGTGCAAATTTTTACTACGATCCGCTCATCGTGGGGCTTTGGTATCGCGGGCTGCCGATCAGCCGGAACGTGCGCGGCAACATCAACCAAGATGCTCTTGCAGGTTTAATTGGCCTACGGCTGAAAAATTCGCTGACAATTACCTATAGCTACGACATAACTATCTCTACGCTCAACGGCTCGGGTGGGGCGCACGAGATCTCGCTGATTTACGCGCCTGCCGACAAACGACGCAAACGCGGCAGCAAGCAAGTCAACTGCCCTATTGTTTTTTAGTGTACTATGCCACACTCTTTGCAAAACTTGCGTTTGTGCAGGGGGCGCTTTTTGGGCGGTCGCTTGTGTCCGAAGTACATTTTATCGGCATATTGCGGCTTTTTCATTTCCTCAGCTATCTTCTGACGCTCTTTCAGGCGCGCTTCGGCATAGGCATTGTGCGTAGGGGCTTTTTTGTAGCGCAAACCGAACTTTTTTGCATCCGACTGTTCGCGCATGAAAACCTGTGAATTTCTGCTTTCAGATGAGGATTTACCTGCCCGTGTATTTTGTGCGGCAGCAGACAAACAGGTAACAGTGCAAATAAGAACTACCCAAATGTATTTCATGTAGTTGTTAAAAGGATACCAAGCCAATATCTATTTTGATGCCAATTTTCCACAAGAGGCTATTGCATTTCTCTCTACATATGTTATTTTTGGACAAACCCGCCAATCAACGCTTAAATTCCAAAAATGGCACATTTTTACCCCATGTAAGTATTGTCAGAAGGCAATAATCCTTTTTTGTTGTATTTGAATGGAAAGTCAGGCTAAAAAATGAAACTCTTTACTTATTATTTGCTGATTGCGCTCACAAATATAGCCGCTCATCCGCTCGTACCTTTTTTGAAGACAAAGGCGGAGTCGCCTGCGAACGATCGGTTGACGTTGATCGCACAATGTAAAAAAGATTATCAAGTAAGCATGTTGCACCTGCTAATGGACAGTCTTTCGGGGCAGGGCAGGTACAACGGTGTTATACTGGTAGCAGACGAGGGGAAAATTGTTTTCAAAAAAGCCTACGGATATTCTAAAATAGAAGCTGGTAAGCCCTTTTCTGTTGATACCGAAATGCAGCTCGCTTCGGTTTCCAAACCTTTTACAGCAGTTGCTACACTCATACTGATTGAGCAAGGGGCGCTAAATTTCGATGATGATATTCGGAAGTTTCTGCCTGAACTGCCCTACAAGGGTATTACTGTTCGTCATTTGTTGAATCACACCTCGGGGCTACCCGACTACCTGAACCGCCCAAAGGTGTTTGAAAAATATTTTCGCAAAAGCGACTACCTGACCAATAAAGATTTGTTACAAATACTTGCCAAATATCGCATTCCTTTGGAGTTTCAACCCGGCAAAAAACATCGCTATTGCAACACGGGTTACGCCTTGTTGCCACTGATTATTGAGCGCGTTACGGCGCGTTCGTTTACTGATTTTATGCAGGAAAATATTTTTGATAAAATCGGTATGACCTCTACCTACCTCTACAGCCCACAGCGGCATGCCAAAATGTTGCGCGAAAAAGAAAGTCGCGATGGTATTTTGGGTGATAAAGGTGTTTTTTCTACAGTTGACGACATGTTCAAGTGGGATAGGGCGCTCTATACAGATGTACTTGTTGGACAAAAAACACTTGAAGCAGCCTTTGAACGAGGCATTACGCTCGGCGAGGAGAAGTTTAACTATGGTTACGGATGGCGAATTTCTCAGACAGACTTTGGCGAAAGAATCATCTACCACAAAGGTTTCTGGCAAGGGGCAACGCCTATGCTCATTCGTATTGTTGATTGCAACCGCACGATTATCTCCCTGCACCATGCCAATAAAGTTAACTCATGGTATATGGTTCATGCTATCAACCGCATTCTGAATAACAGCGAGGTACGCTGCGCGAACTATTGACCTAAACAATGGATTTTGGCAAGTTAGACGATATTTCGGGTGTGGACTTCAGTTTGCCGCCCGACCGCACACGGTGGGAGGCGCTGCCCAAACCTCGCAGCAATTCGGTGCAAGTGTATATCGGTTGTCCGGTTTGGGCTTGCAAAGAATGGACAGGCATACTCTATCCGACTACCGCCCGCGAAAAGGATTACCTGCGCCACTACAGCCGTCAGTTCAATACCATAGAACTCAATGCTACACATTATCGCATTCCTGATGAGGCGACAATTCAGCGCTGGGTATCGGAATCGCCCGCAACCTTTCGCTTCTGTCCGAAAATCCCGCAAGAGATCAGTCATCGGCTCATGCTGCAAAATGCCGAAGAACTTACGGGTTTCTTTTGCGAACAGGTAGCAGCACTTGGCGAACGCCTCGGCATTTGTTTTTTGCAGTTGCCGCCTTATTTTGCCCCCGAACATCTGCCGATTTTAGAGCAATATCTGCAAAAATTTCCTGCACAGGTGCCGCTTGCCATAGAGTTTCGGCATCCTGATTGGTTTAGAGGAACACCTGATGTACAACCTTTTGCACAGGCGGCAGCTCTTTTGCAAGACCTGCAAGTAAGCACTGTTATCTGCGATGTATCAGGCAGACGCGATGTATTGCACCAACAACTTACTACGCGCACTGCAGTTGTGCGCTTTGTCGGAAATGGATTGCATCCGACAGATTACACGCGCATAGACGAGTGGGTGGGTCGCCTCCAAGTATGGATGGATCGCGGATTAGATGAAGTGTACTTTTTTGTGCATGAGCCTGATAATGTACTTGCCCCGCAATTAGCTGATTACCTAATAGCTCAACTCAATCAGAGGTTTGGCCTAACACTGAAGCGTCCGCAGTTTGTGCCCAAGACTGAACAAATGAATTTATTTTGATGACGATGCTGACACAGATTTTTGGGCAGCTATCCGGGAAACCTAAGAACTGCCAAGCGAAAAGTCGCAAAATCAATGCTGCTCGCTTAACTTCGCGCCTTGTATCGCAAAAATTAGCCATATGAACGTTGCCATTGTCAAATACAATGCAGGTAATACGCAGTCTGTTATCTATGCACTGAATCGCTTAGGGATAGACCCGATTGTGAGCGACGAAGCAGAAACGCTGCAAAGTGCGGACAAAGTAATTTTTCCGGGGGTAGGAGAGGCGAGTACCGCCATGAACTACCTCAAAGCCCGCAACTTAGACACAATTATTAAAGAACTGAAACAACCTGTGCTGGGTATTTGCGTAGGCTTGCAGTTGCTTTGTCGCCATTCGGAAGAGAACGATACGCAATGCATGGGGATTTTTGATGTAGCTGTGCGTCGTTTTCAGCCGACAGCCTCGCAGGCAAATCTGAAAGTGCCACAAGTAGGTTGGAATAATCTGTTTGAGATGCGTTCGCCGCTGTTTGCAGGTATTGATGCTGAGGAGGCCTATGTCTATTTTGTACACAGCTACTATGCTGAACTATCGCCGTACACTATCGCAAAAGCCGACTATTGTCTCAATTTTTCGGCTGCGCTGCACAAAGATAATTTTTATGCCGTACAGTTTCATACCGAAAAAAGCGGTGCAATAGGCGCTAAAATTTTGGACAACTTTTTGCGGCTTTGATGCCAAATACTAAAACCTGTAGGGTTTCGTTATTAGCATATGAAACAGCGCTTGTCTATTTTTTTTAATACCTGCATCGTCTTATTGATGCTTACTGCCTTACCTGCCTGTGGAGTTTTTGGCGGGGGCAGAAAATCGCAGCAGGAAATGGCAAGCGAAGGCAAAAAAAAGCAAAAAATCCGTAAGTGCCGTAAGAAAAGCTGCCAAATCCGCATGATCCACGATCACGAAGGTGTTACTTACTTCGGCAAAAATCACTGGTTCCTCAAAGCGGCATTTTATTCCAATAAAAACCCGAAAACCGGAGAAGGCTTCCGCAAAATGAAGCGCGACCCGCATCAGGACAATGCACACAAGTCCGGCAAGCGAAGGAACTGATTACAGGCCCCACTTACCCGTCGGGGTATAGCTGATGCAGCCGCCACGCACCTGCAAAGGCGATTCAATATTATTGTGGTAAAGTTGGCCTGTACCCAAACCCTGTGGCAGGTGTGGATTATAGGCAGCGGTAAACTGGCAAATAGCATTTAGCCCGATGTTGGACTCCAGCGCAGAGGTAATCCACCAACCAACGTTTCTTTCTGCTGCAAGACTGATCCACTCCGCAGAGGCAGCCAATCCACCTAAAAGACTCGGCTTTAGGATGATGTAGGGAGGTTGAAGCGTTTCTAACAGTCTGATTTTATCGGCTGTTGTTTCAATACCGATGAGTTCTTCGTCTAAGGCTATGGGGACGGGGGAGTTTTTGCAAAGGTCTGCCATCGCACCCCACTGGTGGGGCTTGATAGGTTGTTCAATGGAATGAATAGCCAAATCTGCCAGTGCTACCAATTTTTCAGGCGCTTCCGCAGGCGAAAAAGCTCCGTTTGCATCTACGCGCAGGGTGATCTGCTCAGGCGAAAAGCGTCGGCGAATACTTTTTAAAATGGCTAATTCTTTGTCAAATTCGATCGCTCCAACTTTCATCTTGAGACAAGAAAATCCCGCCGCTAATTTTTCTTCTACTTGCTGCATCATGAACGATTCATTGCCCATCCAGATAAGCCCGTTGATAGGAATTTGCATCTGACTGTGGTAAAATGAATTATCATAAATCATGCGTTTGCCGCCGTTTTGTAAGTCCAAAACGGCTGTTTCCAATGCAAACCTGAGCGCAGGCAGGTGTTGCGTATGTTTAAAAATCCATTCCTGTGTAACTTCACGAGCAGATGAAAAGGCTTGTGCATGAAATTTTTCTACTAGAGTGGCAATATTTACCTCATAGTCAGCTCGAAAGTCGCTGCTTAAGCCTTCCAAAGGCGCAACTTCGCCAATACCTGTCTGATTTGCTTGATCATCTGTTAAAAAAATAAACCAAATGGGGCGTTCTCTCATTACTCCGCGAGAAGTGCCGGCTTCAAATTTGAAGCGGAGCAGGTGATACCGGTAGCGCAGTGTCAACACAGGAATTACTTTTTATTAAACTGGCTCAATCGGATTTGTGTAAGTTTCTGTTTGGTGTTCAGCGGGAAATCGCCATTCATCATCCAGTCGTAGTAGGTAGGTTCTTTTTTCAGTACTTCCAGCACCGGTACGCCTTTGTGTTTGCCAAAGTTGAAAACAGGAGTGCCGTTGTCATCCAAGATAATTCTTCCTGCAAAATCTACCATATTGGAAGCTGTCAAATTGTGCAGTGCCTGCATGTCGTTTTGTATAGGATAGTAGCTATTGCCGTTTTTATCTGTCAGCAATACATCTTTGTAATATTCTACCTGTGCATCAAGTACTTCAAAAGTAGCAATTGTATCGGCCAGCGCGCTATGCGCATTGACTAACTCTTTTTTACAATAGAATTTGTAAGCTGCCGAAAGCGTGCGTGGCTCCATCATGTGGAAAATGCGCTGTGCATCTACTACTTTGCGCGTACTTGGGTCAAACTCCACACCAGCCCGTAAGAATTCTTCAGCCAGCATCGGCAGGTCGAATTTGAGCACATTAAATCCTGCCAGATCTGCACCTTCCAGAAAATTAGCCAGTTCTTTGGCTATTTGTTTGAAAGTCGGCTTGTCCTTCACATCATCATCATAAATGCCATGTATCAGACTTGCCTCAAGTGGAATGGGAATCATTGGATTTACTCTGATTTCCTTAGTGATTTTTTCACCATTTGGCATGACCTTTACAACAGCAATTTCTACGATGCGGTCGGTTGTGATATTAGTTCCTGTCGTTTCAAGATCAAAGAAGGCAAGCGGATTGCGCAGTTTCAAATTCATTGTGATGATATAATAAAGAGTACTTTACAAAACAACTACAGGTTTGGCAGAAATCCAATTTTTGGTTCAAGCACAATAATAACCACAGTAATAACAGGGGCAGGGTTCGTTAATGGTAGAGCCGTCCGTAAACAATTTTTTCGACATATCTTTTGTTGTTATACCCAATTTCCATGTAAAATGATACGAAAGCTATATCAGCCTGCAAATTTTTTCATTGTTTTTGGCTGATATTTTTCATAGCTATTTCGTCTAATGCACAGACGCAAATAAAATTTTGACAGAAGAGGACAACTGAGGCCAGCAGTTTACTCTATTCCAATCCACGCGAATCACTCAAGATTACATTGGCAGCGCCAGTCAGCCGAAGTGGAGCGCCTGCTATGGGAGACTAAAATCTGCACGATGGACAATGAACGGCAGGCGCGTATCATCAAATTGCTTGGACAGGAAGCAAAGCTCAAAGAAATTGTTGCCAACCAAACAAAAAGCAATTGGAACTGTCTTACCTGAATACATAAAAAAAGCTACTGGAAGAAGAGCAGCAAAGCATTGCCGCGCTAATGAGAAACAGCAAGCACTGTTTGCCTGCATTAATTTCCTACGGGAATTCCAAAAAAGCCAAATTCTGGCCGTAATTTTGTAACACAACAAAGTTTTTGAAGAGGCTGTCCGGAAAGGCTACATGTAGCACAGACTTCAGTCTGTAGTCGTCTGATTATCAAGTATTTCAACGATCACAGACTAAAGTCTATGTTACTTTTTGGACAGCCTCTAGTGCAGAAAAATACTCGAGCGATTCTATGAAAACAGACATACGCCGGTTGCTGAATGATCGGATTTTGGTATTGGACGGTGCGATGGGAACCATGATTCAGCGTTACACCCTTTCTGAAGAAGATTTCAGAGGTGAGCGTTTCAAAGATCATCCGCACGATCTGAAAGGCAACAACGATCTGTTATCTATTACTCGCCCCGACATCATCAAGGAAATCCACAGGCAATATCTGTTGGCAGGCGCTGACATTATTGAAACTAATACTTTCAGCAGTACAAGCATTGCCCAGGCAGATTATCAATTAGAGGAGCTTGCCTATGAACTCAACTACGCATCAGCGAAAATAGCCCGCGAAGTTGCCGATGAAATGATGGCACAGCAGCCCGATCGGCCGCGCTATGTGGCAGGTGCGCTGGGGCCTACGAATCGTACAGCATCTATCTCGCCCGACGTAAACGACCCCGGCTATCGCGCTGTTACATTCGACCAGTTGGTGGATGCTTACTACGAGCAAGTGTGCGGACTGGTAGATGGCGGGGTGGATATTCTACTCGTCGAAACAATTTTTGATACCTTGAACGCAAAAGCTGCACTCTTTGCGATTGAAAAATATTTTAACGAATTCCATCAGACCGCTACACATCCGCACCGCTTGCAGATGAACGGATCGGCAAAGCGATTCCCGTTTATGGGTGTACCCGGCAAACGATTGCCTGTGATGGTTTCAGGTACTATTACCGACCAAAGCGGGCGTACACTTTCAGGGCAGGTTACAGAGGCTTTCTGGCATTCTGTTTCCCATGCAAATATTATGAGTGTAGGTCTGAATTGCGCACTGGGGGCGCGTCTGATGCTGCCTTATGCCAAAGAACTGAGTCGCGTAGCCAATGTTGCGGTTAGCATATATCCCAATGCCGGCTTGCCTAATGAATTTGGGCAATACGATGAAACCCCCGAGGAGACAGTGGCACAACTCATAGAATTTGCCGAGGCAGGCCTACTCAACATTGTAGGGGGCTGTTGTGGCACTACACCCGACCACATCCGCGCTATTGCCGAGACCGTCGCCAAATACAAGCCCCGCATCATTCCCCCCAAAGACAACTACCTCCACCTGAGCGGATTGGAAGCGCTCAATATTACCCCCGAAACCCGATTTGTCAATATCGGCGAGCGCACCAACGTAACAGGCAGCCGCAAATTTGCTCGTCTTATCAAAGAAGGCAACTACGAGGCTGCTCTGGAAATTGCCCGCCAACAAGTAGAAGGCGGCGCACAGATCATTGATGTAAACATGGATGAGGGCATGCTCGATTCCGAAGCTGCAATGGTTAAATTTCTGAACCTGATTGCTGCCGAGCCTGATATTGCCCGCGTACCTGTGATGATAGATTCGTCTAAGTGGAGTGTCATAGAAGCGGGTTTGAAATGCCTACAAGGCAAGGGGATCGTTAATTCTATTTCCCTCAAAGAAGGCGAAGCCCGATTCAAAGAGCAGGCACGTCTGATTCGCAATTATGGGGCTGCTGTCGTTGTCATGGCTTTTGACGAGCAGGGACAAGCCGACTCCTACGAGCGACGCATAGAAATCTGCCAACGCAGCTATAATATTCTGGTGAACGAAGTTGGCTTCCCGCCGCAGGACATCATTTTTGACCCGAATATCCTTACCGTAGCTACAGGAATTGAAGAACACAATAATTACGCAGTAGATTTTATCCGTGCCACGCGCTGGATTAAAGAAAACCTTCCCGGTGCAAAAGTTTCGGGAGGGGTGAGCAATATTTCCTTCTCTTTCCGCGGCAACGATGTCGTGCGCGAGGCGATGCATTCCGCCTTCCTCTACCATGCCATTAAGGCAGGAATGGACATGGGCATTGTCAATGCGGGCATGATTGAAGTGTATGAAGAAATTCCGAAAGATTTGCTCGAGCGCATCGAGGACGTACTGTTGAACCGCCGCCCCGATGCTACCGAGCGGCTTGTAGAATTTGCCGAACAATTTAAAAACAAAGGTAAGGAAGTTGTCAAAGACGAGGCATGGCGCAATGCGCCCGTCGAAGAGCGCCTCAAACACGCGCTCATCAAAGGCATTGTGGACTACATAGAGCAGGATACCGAAGAAGCGCGGCAACTCTATCCGCGCCCATTGCAGGTAATTGAGGGGCCGCTCATGGACGGCATGAACGTTGTCGGCGATCTTTTCGGCGAGGGCAAAATGTTTCTCCCCCAAGTGGTCAAGAGCGCCCGCGTCATGAAAAAAGCCGTAGCCTATCTGATTCCGTTTATCGAGGAAGAAAAACGCAACAATCCGAATGCCTCGCAGAGCAGCGGAGCCGGGAAAATCCTACTGGCTACCGTCAAGGGTGACGTACACGACATTGGCAAAAATATCGTCGGTGTGGTATTGGCTTGCAACAACTTTGAGATCATTGACTTAGGTGTGATGGTACCGCTGGAAAAAATTCTGGACACCGCCCAACAAGAAAATGTAGATATTATCGGACTTTCGGGATTAATCACGCCTTCATTAGACGAAATGGTTTACGTGGCGCAGGAAATGGAAAAGCGCAAAATGACGACACCGCTGCTGATTGGCGGAGCTACCACCTCGCGCATCCACACGGCTGTGAAAATTGCGCCACAATACAGCCATCCTGTTATTCACGTACTGGATGCCTCGCGCAGCGTACCTGTCGCCTCGATGCTGCTTAGCAAAGAAGAAGGCACGCGTGAGGCTTTTATCAGCCAGATTAAGGAGGAGTATGAAAAACTGCGCACTGACCATGCTGCCCGCCAAAGCACTAAAAACTACATTTCCCTTGCAGAAGCACGTCAAAATAAAGTGTCCATAGATTGGAATACTGCGCCAATTGTGAAGCCGTCTTTCTTGGGTGTAAAGGTTTTTGACAATTATTCGCTCGCCGAACTTACAAAATACATTGATTGGACTCCATTTTTCCAATCATGGGAGCTGGCAGGGCGCTATCCCGCTATTTTGAATGACCCCGTAGTAGGCAGCGAAGCCCGCAAACTCTACGACGATGCACAGGCAATGCTGAAGCATATCATAGACAATCATCTGTTGCAGGCAAAGGCTGTCATCGGATTTTTCCCTGCCAACAGTGTTGCGGACGACATAGAACTCTATGATTTTGAGGAGCTTGTGTTGGAAACGGCCTGCGACGTACACGGTTCGCACAAACACATCCACTACAAAGAAAAGCGCGAATCAGTAACTACACTTCTCCATAACCTGCGCCAGCAGAACAAGAAAGCCAAAAACCTCCCCAACTTCTGTTTGAGCGATTTTATTGCGCCGAAAGACAGCGGAAGAAAAGATTACATAGGCGCTTTTGCTGTTACAGCCGGTATTGGCGCAGAAGAGCTTGCCAAATACTACGAGGCACAGCACGACGACTACAGCAGCATCATGGTCAAAGCACTCGCCGACCGACTGGCAGAAGCCTTTGCCGAACGGATGCACGAGCGCGTTCGCAGAGAGTTCTGGGGTTATGCTCCCGACGAAAACTTAAGTAACGAAGATCTGATCCGAGAGAAGTATGTCGGCATCAGACCTGCACCCGGCTATCCGGCCTGTCCCGATCATTTGGAGAAACGTACGCTGTTTCAAATACTCGATGTTACGGCAAACATTGGCTTACAATTGACAGAAAGTTGCGCTATGTACCCTGCGGCGGCTGTGAGTGGCTGGTATTATGCCAATCCTGAAGCTAAGTATTTTGGCTTGGGCAAAATCGGTAAAGATCAAGTAGAGGAATATGCGGCTCGTAAAGGAATGTCAATTGAGGAGGTTGAACGCTGGCTTAGTCCCGTATTAGGCTACTGATGAAAGCGGCATGATGCCAAAACGAGTTTTTCGGATCTTGCATAAAATATTATCTGTCCGAACCGGGTAAAATCTCTGAAAATTCCCAATCGCTTGCTCGTTTAGAAAAAATAGCAAGGAATTTTTGATATTCATCGCGTTCTATTCGCAAATGATAAGTACGCGTTTGATCTAAGTAATCCCACGCTACTACTTTTACAGGCTTATTGCCGTAAGCATGGTTGAACATTACACCTGTTAGTTTACTTTCGCGATACAAAGTGAAGTCTGCATAATTGAGCACCTTGGGCGGATTACCTTCGCGCTGGATGACGGTATCCAATTGGCTATCAATTGCATACAGGTTAACAACTGATCCAACGCGGCAGTCGAGCATGCCGCCTTCGCGGCGCACGTTGAGATACAACAGATCGTTGCCTGAGAGTAGTTTATATTCCTTGTCCGAAGTGCCGTCTGTCCAATCAAACTGGATTTGATTGACTACCTGCCATGTTTTTAGCCCGTAATCCAGCAGAAAACCTGTTCGCAGGTGTTCAATCGTGATATTGGTAGGATCAAAGGTCTGTTCCAGATTGCGGGGCTGTACAGGGGTGGCGATTGTAGACTGCCTGCTGCCCGTATCAGACTGTGTCTGCATTTTTCCACTCATGAATAAGATGTGCCGCAGTACTTCGTCAGCAATTTCTGCATTGCGCTTTCTAACCAAGTCCGGTATGCGAAAAATATCTATAAACCACCAGAAAAAAAAACCTCCAAACGTAAACCAAAACAAGATTTGGGTCAGAAATCTGTCCAAATAGAGATAGTGTGCCGGAAAGAAAAAATGCAAAACATAGGGTATAATTATGTTTTTGGAACGGCGGTTATACTCGATCAGAAATTCTCTTTGCAGTTCTTCGGGCAAAGTTGCTACCTGTGCATTTACAGCAAAAGGCAAGTCGCGTTGGATGTAATAAGGGACAATAGAATTGGAGAAAGTTTCCATGATCAGCAGAAAAAAGTGAGTAATACAAAGTTATCGTTTTTATACAACAGGTAGCAAAACTGCCGTGTGTCGGTAGTACCTTTGCTAAGTTTTACGAACATCACAACAATAAAGTTATGGCTACGCTCACATCCATCCACGACCAACAGACAGCCGAATTACTCGAAATTTTAGGTGTCAGACCTCTTAATCCTGCTTACAGCACAGGTTTACATTGGGGCGGCAGACCGGGCGCACCTACTCGTGATATTTTTTCACCAATTGACGGAAAATTGATCGCATCTGTCAAAATAGCTGATAAGAGCGACTATGAACTGATCGTAGAGAAGGCACATGAGGCGCATAAAATATGGCAGCGCGTTCCTGCACCCAAGCGCGGCGAAATCGTGCGGCAGATAGGCATGGCGCTGCGCGCGCACAAAGAGCCGTTAGGCAGTTTAGTAACACTCGAAATGGGTAAAATTTTACAGGAAGGACTCGGCGAGGTGCAGGAAATGATTGATATCTGCGATTTTGCTGTTGGGCTTTCCCGTCAGTTGCACGGGCTGACCATGCACTCCGAGCGCCCCGAACACCGCATGTACGAGCAATGGCATCCCTTGGGTATTGTCGGTATTATTTCAGCGTTCAACTTTCCGGTGGCGGTGTGGTCGTGGAATGCAATGATTGCCGCAGTCTGTGGCAATGTGTGTATCTGGAAACCTTCGGAAAAAACTCCACTAACAGCGATAGCCTGTCAGCATATTATCTCTAAAGTCCTGAAAGACAACCATCTGCCCGAAGGTATTTTCAACCTGATTATAGGCGGGCCTGAAATTGGCGAATTGTTGTCGCACGATACCCGCGTTCCGTTGATTTCGGCAACAGGCTCCACGCGTATGGGCAAGAAAGTAGCACAGGCAGTAGCAGCCCGCCTTGGAAAATCTATCCTCGAACTGGGCGGCAACAATGCAGTTATCATTACTGAACATGCACATTTAGATCTCGCCATTCGGGCGGTGGCTTTTGGTGCGGTAGGTACTTGCGGGCAGCGCTGCACGACTACGCGCCGTCTGATTGTACACGAAGACGTGTACGAAGATGTACGCGATCATCTGGTGCGTGTTTATCAAAATCTGACTATTGGAAATCCGCTCGAGGCGGGTACGCTGGTCGGGCCGCTGATCGATGCCGACGCGGTGCGCAACTTCCAATATGCCATCGAAAAGGTGCAGGCAGAAGGCGGTAAATTGCTCGTCGGAGGCAAATTGCTCCCCGAAATTGGGGCAAATTACGTTGCTCCTGCCATTGTAGAAGCCGAAAATCACTATGAGATGGTACAGGAAGAAACTTTCGCGCCTATTTTGTATCTGATAAAATATGCAGGCGACGTCCAACATGCAATAGATTTGCAAAACAGTGTAAAGCAAGGACTATCTTCTGCCATTTTTACCGATCATCTGCGCCAGGCAGAAATATTCTTGAGCGCATGGGGTTCAGACTGCGGTATTGCCAACGTAAACATCGGTACGTCAGGTGCTGAAATTGGCGGGGCATTCGGCGGTGAAAAAGAGACGGGTGGTGGTCGGGAATCCGGTTCAGATGCATGGAAAGCCTACATGCGCCGCCAGACCAATACAATCAACTACTCCTCGTCGCTGCCATTGGCACAAGGCATTAAGTTTGACATTTAATCTATAGAAAAGAGGTTGCCCAGAAAGGCTATATGTAGCAAAGACTTCAGTCTGTAGTCGTCTGATTATCAAGTATTTCAACGATCATAGACTAAAGTCTATGTTACTTTTTGGACAGCCTCTTTTCTTACACCAGCATCAACTTAATTAGCCAAGTCGTGCTATTAGGTCTGCCGTACGGGCAGAGTAGCCTGCTTCGTTGTCATACCAGCCAACTACTTTGACCATTGTTCCATTGGCTGCTGTCAGTCCGGCATCGAAAATGCAAGAGTGCGGGTTGCCGATAATGTCAGTTGAAACAATCGGCTCTTCGCAGAATTCCAGAATGCCTTTTAATGGGCCGTTGGCTGCTGCCTTCATCGCTTCATTGATTTCCTTCGCTGTAGCCTCTTTTTTCAGAATAGCCGTCAGGTCAGTCAGCGAGCCATCAGGCACGGGTACGCGCATTGCCGAACCATCTAACTTGCCTTTCAGGTGAGGTAATACTAAACCTACAGCCTTAGCTGCACCTGTTGAAGTAGGTACAATAGACAAAGCAGCGGCACGAGCGCGGCGCAGATCTTTGTGCGGGCCGTCTTGTAGATTTTGGTCTTGCGTGTAGGCGTGTACTGTAGTCATGTAGCCTTTCTCAATGCCAAATGTATCGTCCAGTACTTTTGCCATAGGCGCAAGGCAGTTGGTTGTACAAGATGCATTTGAGATGATCTTATCATCTGCTGTGAGCTGATCATCATTCACACCTAATACTATAGTTTTAATGCCTTCGCCTTTAGCAGGGGCGGAAATCACTACGCGCTTTGCACCTGCGGTCAGGTGCTTACCTGCGCCTACGCTGTCTACAAAGCGCCCAGTTGACTCAAGCACCACGTCAATGTTGTGTGCTGCCCAAGGAAGATTTGCCGGATCCTTTTCTGCAAAAATTTTGATGCTTTGTCCATTGACAATCATCGTATCTTCGGATACAGCTATTGTGCCGTTGAATTTACCGTGGATAGAATCATATTTTAATAAATGAGCCAGTGTAGCCGCATCAGTAAGATCGTTAATGGCAACAATTTCTACATTAGTTTTTTCTAACAAGCACTTGAATGTTAGGCGGCCAATACGCCCAAATCCATTAATGGCAACTTTGATTTTTCCCATAATCCGGTTTGTCAGTGTATGATAGTTTGCGATGCTACAAATTTAAACATCTCAGGCATATTTGGAAGAATTTGCTACAAGTAAATATTTTATCCGCTGATAATCAATTGCTTGCATTTTTTAAGAAAAAATACTGCATCAAATCTTGCAAATTACTTTTTGCGATTGCAATTTTGCAGCACGATTCACATAGAGGGATGGCTGAGCGGTCGAAAGCGGCGGTCTTGAAAACCGTTGTAGGGCAACCTACCGGGGGTTCGAATCCCTCTCCCTCTGCAAAAGTGCCTTAGAATAGCTTCTGAGGCACTTTTTTTATTTACGCGATTCCTGATACTTTTACGCTTAGTATTCAAAATAACTTCGGGCAATTGACAAGAAAAGCATTAAATTGCAACAGCCTATGAACTTTTTAGACAGATTATTTTTTGCACAAAAAGTAGCGCTGGTTGTATCTGCCGTACTAGCAGGCTTCCTGCTGATTGCTGCTTTTAGTTTTTATGCTTTTCAGCGCAATCTGATCCTTGAAAGCAGCAAAGACCGTTTGGCAAGCCATGCAGAAGATCTGCACTACATGTTCCTGATCTATCATCAAGAGCAGCAGAGGCGAACATCGCGCATACAAGAAGCAGCACTTAATTTTTTAAAGCTCAACACGCAGGCTACAGATGAGAACCTTACTGTAATAGCAACTAATATAGCAGATAATAACCAGATAGAAATCATCTTTCGACCATACCAGCTCAGAGAACTCTACAAACTCATTGTCGGACAAGGCATGAGCCTTCAGGCTTTCCAAAAAATTGACGGCGGCTACATCAATATTACAAATGAGTTTGCCGGATTAAATGTTGATAAGTACGTATTTATCCCCAACAGCATTGCGCCATTTACTTACGAGGCAGACACACAGATCAAAGAAACAATTCGCTTTGACAGCTTAGATGTAGTTATGGTGCGTTATATTCCATGCAGGTTGGGACTAACCGATTATGGCTATCTCAAACTGGAGATAAAAGCAGACTTCAGCGGATTGTACAAGTTGCTCAGAGAGAAAAAATATTACACAACGGGCTATCCCTATGTTATTAATAATGAGGGATTGGTGATTTTTCATCCTGACAAAGAGTTACTCGGAATCAATATGCTCGGCTTGACTGAAGAAAATAGCGCATTTTTTGAATATATGCGCTCAACACGCATCGGAAGTCGCGAAGTAGTTGTAGGTGATCCGCAGCAGGTCATTAAGAGCCACTTTTTTCGCTACGTAGAACCCTACCAAATTTTTTTGGTGATCGTCGTTTCCAAATCTGAAATAATAGATCAACTGTTAGCTGAGATTATCCAATTTATTGCGCTGGTTTTCAGTTTACTTGTAGCAATCAACGTGATTATTTCCTACAACTTTGTCAACAGGTTGCTTGCCCCTGTCAAGCAGATTTTGGGTGCGCTCAATCAAATGAGTAAAGGCAACTTTCAGACGTTGGCACATACCGAACGCAGTGATGAGGTGGGAGATCTGATAAGATCGCTCAACAAAGCGGTTATGGGCTTGGAAAACGCTACTTCATTTGCTACGCACATTGGTCAGCAGCAATACGATACCTCGTTTGAGCCGCTTAGCAATGAGGATAAGTTAGGCAATGCGCTGCTTTCTATGCGCGATGCACTACGCAAAAATGCGGAGCAGGATGCAGAGCGAAGAGTTATCAGCGAGGCAGTTACCAACTTCTCGGATCTGATCAGAAAAGCAGGTGCCGATCTTCACGGACTTTGCCAGCAAACGCTCTCCGAACTGATTCGCTTTTTGAATGCGCAGCAAGGATGCCTGTACCTTGCAGAAGAAGATCCCGCCAGCGGACAGATCCGCCTGATTTCAGTGGCAACTTTTGCAGACGGACGCAGGAAATTTAAACAGGACAGCACAGCCCCGGGCGAGAATCTGGTAGGGCAGGTATATCTGGAAAAGCAATCCATGCGCCTAAGCAATCTTCCCCCTGATTATTTTGTGATAGCTTCGGGGTTGGGAAGCATTCCGCCTACGCACCTGATGATTGTGCCCATCAAGCAGAACGATGTCGTTGTTGGCATCATAGAAATTGCATCTGTAGAGCTTCTAACCGATAAACAGCAGGAGTTTGTTGAGCGTATTGCTGAGATTTTAGCAGGTTCAGTAATCAGCGCCCAAAACAGCGAGAGAATGCGTCGAATGCTAGAGGAAAGTCAGATTTTGGCAGAAAATCTACGCTCGCAAGAAGAAGAAATGCGCCAAAATCTGGAAGAGTTGCAGGCAACGCAAGAGGAAATGGCACGCCGCGAACGGGCTACACGTATCAATTAATCCTTCGTTACACTCGTTGTCAGCAGCCTGAAAAGTCCACTGAAACCATCTAAAGGAAGTGCCTCTGCCTTGTCGTAAATATTGTGGTAGTGTGGGTATTCCTTGTCCATCAAGTAAATAAAAAACGCAGGAACACCTTTTGCGCTGAACGGATAATGATCAGAATTGGCAGCAGGTGCGCGTGGAACTATTTTCGGCAGCGCCTGCAATTTATCGTTCGTGCTTTTCAGTTGCTCAAATGCTTTGCTGTGAATGTTTGCATTCACTACTGTAGCGCCGTCTTTGCCTGTTCCTATCAGGTCAAGATTCCATAAAAAACGAATATGACGCAACGGAAAAAGTGGATTCGCGACATAGTGTTGTGCGCCAAGCAGCCCAAGCTCTTCGCCCGAAAATGCCATTAATGCTACCGAAAAAGGCGGTGGATTTTCCTGAAAATAATGCGCCAATTCTATTAGCATAGCTACTCCGGCAGCATTGTCGTTTGCGCCCGGAATATACGCCTGACTGCCTATCGTGCCGAGGTGATCGTAGTGCGCAGTAAAGACAACAAACTGATCCGGATTTTGACTCCCTTTGATGTAGGCAATTACATTTTGTGTTGAATAGTTCGTTTTTAGTTTACTGTCAATACGAAAGCGAACTTTCTGGCCGGCGCTGCCAAGTTTTTCAGGATTGAGAAAAAGAAATGGAGGTTGCAGCGCTTGTCCGCTGATATGCGCTGTAAGTGTTGGTGTAGTTCCAAGCCAGACTTTGGCTTTATTAATCTCTGGGATCAGTTCGGGGCATTTTTCCAGTATTTGGTAGTAGTCCGACATACGAAAAGCAATAGCCTTCCCCCGATAATCAGTTTGCATAGCACGACTAAGCGCCGCCGAATCACCACGGGCAAGTAAGGTATCCAATTGAATCAGTCTTGCGTTGCCTGCGCCTTTACCCGACACAGGATTGGGGATAAAATCTACGCCCACTTGTAGTTTCTTTCTATTAATTGCCAAATCCATTTTTTTAGGAAACGTATTGACCGTTACCGGAAAAGGCTGGAAGTAATTGTTGCCCAACGGCTGTGCACCTGCCGCACGAAAAGCATCTGCAATCAGTTGGGCTGCTTTTCTGTCGGCGTTCCTTGTGTAGCCTCTGCCCGCCAACTCGGGGGAGCATAGCAAGCCTATATTCCGACGGACGCGCTCCATGTCTTGTGCAAAAGCGCCCGTAGTACATCCTATGCACAGAAAAACCGCAGCGATTTTCAAATACAACATATCCGATACATATTATTTTCCGCTAAATTGCGCCAATCAGAGAATAATCCAAGCACACATGTATCGTATTCAGGTTGAAAAAGGAAATACCTATCAGGTAGAAAGCAAGGAGAACCTTCCACTCGTAAACGAGCAACCGCTGCACTGGGATATTTTGCAAATAGCCCCGGGGCGCTATCATATACTTCTTGATCATCAGACTTTTAACGCTGAAGTTGTCAAGGCCGATTACCAGTCAAAGTCCTTCACTTTTCGCATCAATAACAGCATCTACCACCTGACAGCCAAAGACCGGTTTGACCTGCTGCTTGAAAAAATGGGTATGAACACTGCCGGTAGCGGCAAGATAAATGAGTTGAAAGCGCCAATGCCGGGGCTGATTCTCAGCGTAAACATAAGCGAGGGACAAGAGGTAAAAAAAGGCGATTCGCTGCTTATTCTGGAGGCTATGAAGATGGAAAATGTGCTCAAAGCCCCTGCGGATGCAACTATTAAAGCTATCAAAGTGCAGCAAGGCGATCGCGTCGAAAAAAATACTATTCTCGTTGTATTTGGCTAATGCTGATTTCTTCCTACACAAATGTTTTGACAGAGGCAGGCGTGGACGAAGCGGGCAGAGGGTGTCTGGCAGGGCCGGTCGTAGCAGCGGCGGTCATCTTACCCAAAGACTACAAGCATCCGCTACTGAACGATTCCAAAAAACTAAGCTATCGCCAGCGCGAAAAGTTGCAATTGGAAATTGAGCGCGATGCTTATGCCATCGGTATTGGGCTTGCCTCGCCTGAGGAAATTGACCAAATCAATATTTTGCAGGCTTCTATACTGGCAATGCGTCGGGCAGTTGATTTACTTCCGATTTGCCCTGAACTTTTACTGATAGACGGCAAGTTTTTTTCCAAAGACTCGGCTGTGCCTTACCATTGTATCGTCAAAGGAGATGGACTTTACTACTCCATAGCGGCTGCGTCGGTGATTGCCAAAACATACCGCGACCACTTGATGCAGGAATATGCAGAAGAATATCCGCACTATGGCTGGCAGCAAAATGCAGGCTACCCAACTAAGGCACACTACCAAGCAATTGCAAATCATGGAGTTACGCCGCTGCATCGGCAAAGTTTCCGACTGTTTGCCGCTACCAATGGTTGAACTCGTCTGGATAAAGAGCTGCTTCCGGCGGACTCCTGATAGCAAATTATTCCATTGTGAATTGCATGGTGGATCAATTACCCCAGAGAATGCGACATCTTTTTTAATTAGCTTTCTGCATAGGAACAGCAACTGTAGTGCTGTCCCAAGCAAGTACCATTTGAATATCCCTGCCGGAAGATAGAAAAGAGATGGTAAAATTTTCAACCGGTTCTGCGGAGCGCACAGCTGCAACCTTGATTTTGAGTACGTCCTCTTTCGAGTTGTAATTGGTTCCCCACTGTCCTGTTTCCCGATTGAAAATAACAATCCATTCGCTAGGGTTGGGGATTGTCCACAGGGAATAACTGCCTTTGGGAAGTACCGAGCCTGCAATTTCCGTATCCTGAGCCAGACTAATGATCGTAGCCTCGTTAGCGCCTGTTCGCCACACTTTGTCATAAGGAACTAAGTGGCCAAAGATATTCCTCCCTTTTTTGGCAGGGCTACAATAGTTGACTTCTGCTGTAAAACCGTTCTTAGTGATTTTCGCCTGCTTTTCCGGACTGTGGGATTTTGTCCACGTGCGAAGCCCAAAAAATGCCATTAACAGGATCACAATCGTACCCGCAAGAATTTTAAACCACTTTCTCATTTATTGCGCAATGATTTAGGTGAGTCAAATTAAAGTGCCATAAAATTACACGATAGGCTACAAAGATAACATCCCTGTAGGCCTGTGCAACAACGCCGTCAGTCTTTTTACCTCTATAGTAAAATCGTGTATTGTTGTTGATACATGCTGTAGGCGCGGCGGCACTAAATCATGACCACAGAACGTTGAATTTCGTACAACTATTTAAGTAGTTGAGCAATTTAGAACGCATCTACTATGCATGCTGACTTTATTACAAGAAGAATGCAAGCGCACAAGATTTTTGTGTGCTTGTGGTAACATCTAATTTGAACAAATACTTAGCTGTTGAACAATGGATGAGGATAATACGAACAGTTTCTGTGTCAAATACTTCGACAACGCAGATAAAGCTAAAGATTGACTGCTGCATGAGCCGTGTGCTGCCGTTGATCACCGGCTATTCGTCCATCTACGATCGTTATCTTGCGGTCAGTTGCATTGGCGAGTGATTCGTTGTGAGTAACGATGACAAAAGTTTGTCCTAACTCATCGCGCAGTTTGAAGAAGAGTTTGTGTAACTCTTCTGCATTGCGCGTGTCTAAGTTGCCGCTTGGTTCATCTGCAAAAACAATTTTGGGGCTGTTAATCAGTGCGCGGGCTACGGCGACCCGCTGCTGCTCGCCGCCTGAAAGCTCCGCCGGTTTGTGCGATAGCCTGTGCGCCACTCCCAACATTTCGGCGAGCGCGGTAGCCTGTGCATGCAATTGGCCAACTGACCTGCCTGCAATGTAGCCGGGCATAGCGATATTCTCCAGCGCCGTAAACTCAGGCAGCAGGTTGTGAAACTGGAACACAAAACCGATCGAAAGATTGCGGAATTGTGCCAGTGCCTGTTCGCTTAATTGTAATAGTTCTATCTCGCCTGCGCTTACTGAGCCTTGATCAGGTCTGTCCAATGTACCTAAGATATGCAGTAGTGTACTTTTACCTGCCCCCGATGGACCAACAATAGTCGTAATTTTGCCTGATTCGATTTGAAGGTCTATTCCTTTGAGTACGTGCAGTTGCCCGTAGTATTTGTGCAGGTTTTTGGCGTTGAGCATATTCGAGGTTTTAGGCAGCAATACGTGTAATGTGTTTGACCAAAGCACGCCGCGCAATGGGCAATAAAGCCTCTTCAAGCGGGCATATCACTTTAGCAATTACTGCAAAAGTAGCAGGATTAGGCAAACGGTCGAACCTCTTGGCAAGGCTTAATTTGAGATGCTCATAGGTTTGCACCAACGTCAGCGGTGCAGTTTCTACGTATTGTGTATGAATGCCGCGAAAGCGCTCGTGGCGGTCTTCAAAAATCGTAATGTGATAGGTGTAAATATACGTATCGCGGCTTTGAGCTTTGCTCAGGAACATATAGCCCTTGTCTGTATTGAGCGGAGTAATTCCTATGGGGCTGATTTCCAAATGATTTTCTATGTATTCGTAAATTTCGCGTGCTTCTTCCAGTGCGCCGCCTACCAGCGGAATGGCATAATGTACAAGCTCCTCCACTACGCGCATGATTTCATCGTCCTCTATGATACTTTTGTACACCAATTGTAGCCGCTCAAAGTCAGCATGGCTAATACGCTGCGGAAAGTTTTCATACAGCAGATTTTTATGATCGCGCAGGTGGCATAGGTTCTGATAGTGGAAAATCAGATCCGCAAAAGCAGGATAGAGTTTTTGTGCGCCCAATTCTTCGCGCACGCTTTGCAGATAGGCGAGCAACACATACTTTTTATACTCAAAATCAATAAGTTGCTCGGTGAGCCAGTTTGGACTTAGGGTTTTCATAAGCAGACACAAAAGTTTAAGTTCCTCATATAATATAGAAAACGCAAATCAGATTCCAAACGATGCATTATGAAAACCCTATATCCAATTTTTTATCTATGTCGCTGGCGCAGCACATCAATTACTTCGTTCAAATCAATTGATTTGGCTTCTAGCAGTACCAAATAGTGGAAAAGCAAGTCGGCAGCTTCGCCCAAAAACAAGTCTTTGTTGTTGTCTTTGGCTTCAATAACCAACTCTACAGCCTCCTCGCCTACTTTTTGAGCAATTTTATTGATGCCTTTGGCAAAAAGTTTAGCCGTATAAGAACTGTCAGGCGAGGCATCTTTACGATTGCGAATGATGTGTTTCAGGTGTTCAATAAAAAGCACATTGCTTTTGTTGCTTTCATCAAAGCAGGTATCCGCGCCCGTATGGCACGTTGGCCCTTGTGGTCGCGCTTTGATGAGCAGCGTATCGCGGTCGCAGTCCAGTATCATATCTACAACATGCAGAAAATTGCCTGAGGTTTCGCCTTTTGTCCACAGGCGATTTTTGGAACGGCTGAAAAAGGTTACTGTTTTTTCGGCAAGTGTTTTTTGGTAGGCTTCTTCGTTCATATAGCCCAGCATTAGTACTTTGCCTGTGGTCGCATCCTGCACGACTGCCGGCAGCAACCCGCTGCTTTTATCAAAATCGGGTAGTAATGGCATAAAATAATGTTGTTTATAAATTTTTGTTACGCTTAGCGGTGATGCCGGGGAGACGTTAAAAAAATCCCTTACAAAGGTATTGATTAATTCATTTCACTTGTTGCATAAACCCTATTCCTCAAAAATCCTGCTCAGGTCAATGCTCAAATCGGGGAGCAGCGGCGTAGTGAGCAAATCTTCATCGGTATAAATTTTTATCAATTCGTATTTGCCTTCTGCATTCAGCGCAAACTGTTGTACAAATTGCTCATAAGGGACTACAATCCAATATTCTTTTACGCCATTTTCCTGATAGAGTTCGTACTTGGTTTTCATTTCCTTTTTACTATTGCCCAGTGAAAGGATTTCAATGATAATATCAGGCGCACCGATGCAACCTCTGTCGTCTAACTTGCTTGCATCGCATATGATGCACAGGTCGGGCTGTACGACTGTGTAAATATCTTTGTCGCTTTTTTTTGACTTTTTACTATCTAACAGACGAACATCAAAAGGAGCTACAAATAGCTCACAACCTTTTTTTTGCAATTCCAGATAGTTCCCCACTTGAAGCACCAGTTTGCGCAAAATTCTTTGATGCCTCTTATTTGGAGCAGGCGACATTTGAAAAATCTTACCCTTAATAAGTTCTACGCGCTCGCTCAATTGCCAGAGCAAATAATCAGCATAGGTATAAACCTTATCAGTATCCAATTGGGACAGGTCGGTGATGACAGTAGGCTGCATGGCACATAGATTTAGTGTCAGTACAAAGTTACTGATTAATTGCTATCCAAATTAAGTGTAAAATTGCACAATATTTTCTCCCGATATGTCCGAATCACAGGCACATTTGCAACAGTTGCTTGCCCTAATCGAGTTGGAACAACGAGCCGAAGAGCAACTTTTTAGGCAGCGCATAGAAGGGGTGCCGCTGAGCAAACAGCGCGAAAGCGGCTACACTTGGTATCCACTACAAATTTTGAGCAGCGATACGACCACAGGCAACCGGCTACGGCTGGAAGTTGCCCGCGCAACCGCTACCGATGCACCACAGGTATTTCAATCCAATGCAGCAGTATTGCTTGCCGTTTGGGAAAATGGCAAAATAACCGAACGCATTCCCGGGGTAGTAACTAAGTCTTCGCAGGAAAAACTCACCATCGTACTGGACGAGGAGGAACTTCCCGAATGGGCAGAGGGCGCATCGCTGGGGCTGACGCTGATGTATGATGCCACAACTTATCAGGAAATGGCTAAGGCGCTTCAGGCTGTAATAGAGGCGCGTGGCAATCGTCTGGCAGATTTACGCGAACTTTTGGCAGGCAATAAAGCACCTTCATTTGCCAACGAGGAGCACCTGACCGCGCCACAGTCGCTCAACCAACGACAGCAAGAAGCCTTAGCACTGGTACATCGGGCGCAGGACGTTGCACTGGTACATGGCCCGCCCGGAACAGGCAAAACAACTACGCTGGTCGAAATTATCAGCCAAACAGTAGCCCGCGAAAAGCGCGTATTGGTAACTGCCCCAAGCAATGCCGCTGCTGACTTGCTGGCAGAAAAATTAGCACAAAAAGGAATGCGCGTTGTCCGCGTTGGCAATCCTGCACGAGTAGGGGAGGAATTGCAACAACTGACCTTAGATGGGCAGATTGAGCGCCACCCTGACTATAAACAAATGCGGCAATGGCGACGTACTGCCATGCAGCTATTCTTGCAGGCAGGTAAATTCAAGCGTAATTTTGACCAACAAGCACGCGAAGAGCGCCGCCTTTTGCGAACAGAAGCCAAAGATTATTTACAGTTGGCAAACAAAACCGAAGAGTACATTATCAACGACGTATTTGCAAAAGCGCAAGCAGTGGTTAGCACGGTTACGGGTGCGGCACATGCCTCGCTGCGTCCTTACAGGTTCAAAACGGTGTTTATAGACGAGGCGGCACAGGCCTTAGAGCCGGCAGCTTGGATTGCTATTGCAAAAGCAGACCGCGTAATAATGGCAGGCGACCATTGCCAGCTACCTGCTGTGGTTAAGTCGGAAGAGGCAGCCCGCAAAGGATTGTCTATCAGCCTAATGGAGCGTTGTATGAAAAGCCGCTACGGCGAGCAGATAAGCGTGATGCTCTCGGTACAATACCGGATGCACCCCGATATTATGGCATTTCCTTCCCGATGGTTCTACAAAAACGAATTGCAAGCAGCCGATAGCATTAGCAACGAATGGCTCAACGAGCAGTTGCCACCGCTTACTTTCATAGATACGGCAGGTTGCGGCTTCGATGAACTTACCGATCAGGTAACGGGCAGCACTTCCAACCATACCGAAGCAGAGTTATTGGTAAAAATTATTTTGCAAGAGCAGCAATTCCTGCAAAGTTCTGTATCTGTTATCAGCCCTTATCAGGCACAGGTAAAACTTCTGCGCGACAGGTTGAGTAGTTTTCCACAGATAGAGGTAAACACGATAGACAGTTTTCAGGGGCAGGAGCGGGAGGTAGTCTATATCAGTCTGGTGCGTTCCAATCCCGAAGGACACATTGGTTTTTTGAACGATTTGCGCCGCAGCAATGTGGCTATCACCCGCGCAAAAAAACGACTGGTAATAATAGGCGATAGCGCTACATTGAGCTATCATCCTTACTACCAGTCGCTAATAGATTTTTCAATCGAAAGGAATTACTACAAAAGCGCTTGGGAGTGGCTATAGGCTGCGCTTCATAATCTGATCTAACCAGCCCTGTAGGTGTGCTTTGTCTTTTTTCAACTCTGCATTTTCCTTGCGTAGCAATTCCAGTTCTGCCATAGTGCGCTCCCATTTGGTTTCTTCTGCCAACCTCTCCTGAGCAAGTTGCGCTTCGCTTGGGCGAGGGGCCATTGTACTCAAATCCGCAGTGATCAACTCATCCAGAGTCAGGTTGAAATGCTTGGCCATTGCAACAAGTGTTTTCAGCGCAGGTTCTGTGCCTACTTCGTAGGATGCAACTTTGCCTCTTGTCAGATTAAACAACTTTGCGAAGCCGTATTGGCTTAAATTGTTCAAGTCTCTTAGAAACTTGATGTTATTTGCTAAATTAATCATAGTGTTAGGTGTTTTGATTGTTTATTCCTAACACCAAGTTGAGATGATTCTGCGTTTTGAGCAAAATTTTAAGCAAAAAACTTTTATACATCCTACATTTTATTTATTTTGCTCCCAAATAGGGAACATTTATGGATGGTATGGCAATAGAACTTACCGCATCAGACATCGAAATGATAGCAAATGCTATCGGATGTACTAAAAGACAGGTTAGGCATGTGCTGAAAGGAGAACGCGGAGAGAGAAATACTGCCTTGCAACAAAAAATCAGAACATTGGCAGGGCTAAGACAGCAACAGAATGCTACCTTACAGTTTTATGCATCTGTTACATTAGCAGAAAATAAAAAAATTGATCCGAGTCCGCTCCCTGCAAGTATAGACAATTATCAAGAGCTAAGAGCATTGCTTTCGCCTTACATTATTGATAACAATAACGACGGCATTTTTGCATTCAATCATAAGTTGCAATACACGCTTTGGAATGCTAAAATGGAAGAAATCAGCGGTTTTCAGGCAAAACAATGCATCGGCAAAACACCAATTGAACTATTTAGCGCCGCCGGGAAGCCACTTGATTATGAGCGGGATACGGATATTAAAAAAAGAGTACTTGCAGGAGAGCACGTGTTTTTACCTGCAACTGCATATATATATCCCTCAGGTAAAGAATTTTGGCATGAGCTACAAATAAGACCGCTATACGACCAACAAAAAAATATTATTGGAGGTGTCGGAATTCTCAAAGATGTAACCTCATACATGCAAATACAGCAGGAACTGCGCGAAAATATTGCCCGCTATCAGATCATAGATGTTTTCATGACAACTACTGTCTGCAAGGGATTCATGTGTGGCACACATTACATTATGGAATGGGTTTCACCTTCGTTTAAGGATAATCTGGGCTATACTTTAGAACAATTTAACATGGCTTCCAGACAGAGTGGCGGCTGGATTTTTAACGAAGCACAGGCTTTGCGCTACAAAGCAACCGAACAACAACTGTTGAGCAACCGTCCGGTAAAAGATTTTGTCATGTTTACACATCGCAGCGGAAGATTGATACCTACCGCCTGTTACTACAAACCTCTTCAGCCTACAAAACAAGGATATGCTGCTTTTTTGCTGGCTATTACCGAAGTACAAACATACAAAGACAACAACTGGCAGATCCGAGCCTTTTTTGACGATGCAGAGAACTTTTTTGCAATTATTCAGAGCAAGACCTTTGAGATTCTGTATGCCAATCCTGCACTGATGCGCTATGCAAGGAACGGTGGAGAAAAGGGTACCAACTTTGTGGACATCCACCGTCGCTACCATCACAGAGAACTTAAGCAGGCGCTTTTCCGACTCAATGAAGTGTTCGACCGCGCCTATGTCATACTCGATATGGGGGCTAATCGCGCTTTTGACAGCAGGCGGTTGATTTGGCTATTCGTACAGGTAAATCCTACAACAATCTATGCTGTTGGCAAAGTACTGGTGTGAATACTTGCGCAAAAGTTTCGCTATGTGTCTAAATTAACTATAAATTTGCATGATTTCATCATGGCCTATCAATTATGTCATCTTACAGCAAACTTGTATCACTCCTTGGTTCAGAAGCAGATTCGCTGCTCACACACCAAAGCACCACGATCAGCAAAGAGCATTTGCATCTTCCCAGCCCAAACTTCGTAGATCAGGTATTTGGCCAGTCTAATCGCTCACCACAGGTGTTGCGTAGCCTTGGTCAGTTATTTGGCGCAGGTCGTTTGGCAAACACAGGTTACCTGTCAATTTTTCCGGTAGATCAGGGCATCGAGCATACTGCCGGAGCATCTTTTGCACCCAATCCGATTTATTTCGATCCTGAAAATATTATTCGACTGGCTTTGGAGGCAGGCTGTAATGGAGTTGCTACTACTTTTGGCGTGTTGGGGATGATGTCGCGCAAGTATGCACATAAAATTCCGTTCATTGTGAAAATCAACCACAATGAGTTGCTGACCTATCCTAATAAATTCGATCAGGTAATGTTTGGCAGTGTAAAGGAGGCATGGAATCTGGGAGCGGTAGCCGTTGGCGCTACTATCTACTTTGGTTCAGCAGAATCTAATCGCCAACTAGTAGAAGTAGCCGAAGCCTTTGAACTGGCGCACGAACTCGGCATGGCAACTATCCTCTGGTGCTACACCCGCAACAATGCCTTTAAGAAAGACGGGGTTGACTATCACAACGCGACCGATATTTCTTCACAGGCTACGCACATTGGTGCTACTATTCAGGCAGATATTATTAAACAAAAACTACCTGTCAATAATGGTGGCTTTAAGGCAATTAATTTTGCCAAGTCGCATCCAAAAATGTATTCGGATCTGACAACAGATCATCCGATTGACTTGTGCCGCTATCAAGTGGCCAATTGTTACATGGGGCGCGCCGGCTTGATCAACTCCGGCGGCGAGTCTGCAGGTGCAAGCGATCTGACAGATGCTGTACGTACAGCGGTTATCAATAAGCGCGCAGGCGGTATGGGGCTTATTTTGGGTCGCAAAGCCTTCCAGCGTCCGTTTGCAGAGGGTGTTGAGCTGCTCAATACTGTACAGGATGTATATCTTGCCCCTGAAATCACGATAGCCTAAGACAATATTCAAGACAAAGCAAGGAAGAGAGAAATGAGCTGGTTCAAACGTTCCGAAAAAAACATAACAACCCCGACAGCAGAAAAGAAAGATGCGCCCAATGGCTTGTGGTTCAAAACCCCAACGGGCAAAATCATTCACATCAAAGAGTTGAAAAACAATCAGTACGTTTGCCCTGAAGATGGTTATCATGTAAAAATCGGCTCGCGCGACTACTTCGAGATCCTATTCGACAACAATCAGTTTACAGAAATTGCACCTGATATAACCCCCTGCGATCCGCTTAGTTTCTCTGATACCAAGTCTTATATTTCGCGTTTAGCAGACAGCCACGCAAAAACCGGGCTCAACGATGCCGCTCGCGCCGCATACGGCAAGATGAACGATCTTGATATCGTAATTGCTTGTATGGATTTTGAGTTCATTGGCGGCTCTATGGGTTCTGTGGTAGGTGAAAAAATCAGCCGCGCTGTTGATGTTGCCCTAACGGAGAGATTTCCTCTGTTGGTGATCTCTCGTTCGGGCGGTGCACGCATGATGGAGGCTGGCTTTTCATTAATGCAAATGGCAAAAACATCTGCAAAACTGGCCTTATTACACGAAGCAGGCATTCCCTACGTTTCCCTGATGACAGATCCTACAACGGGCGGCGTTTCAGCGTCTTTTGCCATGTTGGGCGACTTCAATATTGCCGAACCCGGTGCATTGATTGGCTTTGCAGGCCCGCGCGTTATTCGCGAGACAATCGGTAAGGATCTGCCCAAAGGTTTCCAAACAGCAGAGTTCCTACTCGAACACGGCTTCCTCGACTTTATCGTGGACAGAAGACAACTGAAGAATAAACTTACCTTGCTGTTCAGTATGCTCAAATAGCACGGAGGAGTGGCGAAGAAAAATCGAAACTGTCCAAAAAGTAACACGGACTTTAGCCTGTAATTTGTTAATCGCTTGATAATCAAACATCTACAGATTAAAGTCTGTGCTACAGTCAGACTTTTTGGACAGTTTCTTTATTTGTTAAGCAGGTACTTCGTTATGGGTTTCGAGCATTGCTACTACTTTTTCGACCATCGCCCGCGAGCCGACAATAAACGGACAACGCGCGTGCATTTCGGTTGGCTCGATCTCGAGGATGCGGCGTTTGCCGTCTGTAGCTGCTCCGCCTGCCTGTTCTACAAGGAAGGCAAGCGCATTGCATTCAAACATAAGTCTGAGTTTTCCGTTAGGCATTTTTTTAGTGGCAGGATAAAGGAAGATGCCTCCTTTGAGCAAATTGCGATGTACGTCTGCAACTAATGCACCTACGTAGCGTGCAGAAAATTTATTCTGACGGCAATACTCGATAAAGTCTTGAATGCCTTGCGGAAAGTCGTACAGGTTGCCCTCGTTGTAGGAAAATATTCTACCATCGTCTTTACTGCGCATGTTGGGATGTGACAAAATAAATTCGCCAATGGAAAAATCGTAGGTAAATCCATTGACACCGTGTCCGGTTGTGTAAACAAGCATGTTAGAGGAGCCGTAAATCACATAGCCTGCTGCCACCTGCTCGGTGCCTTTTTGCAGCGCGTCTTCCATTGTCGGGGGCGTACCGATCGGAGTCTTGCGGCGATAAACCGAAAAGATGCTGCCGAGAGGCATATTCACATCAATATTAGACGAGCCGTCCAGCGGATCTATTGCCACTACGTACTTCGCGTTGCGATTGCCTGTATCAATCAGTTCGTCTTCTTCTTCAGAGAGAATGGCGCAAACTTCACCGCCGCGTGTAAGCGCACGAACGAAGCGCACATTGGCTACTACATCTAACTTCTGCTGATCTTCGCCCGAAGAGTTCTGGTTACCGGCAGGCCCCTCGATGCCTATTAGTCCAGAGTTCATAATCGCTTTGTTAACGACTTTGGCTGCCAAAGCGATATCGCGCAGCAATTGGGAAAGTTCGCCCTTAGCATAGGGAAAATCGGACTGGCGATGGGCGATAAAGCGATCTAAAGTAATCCCGATAGAGGATACGTATTTCTGCACATCCACATTCATAAAAAATTTTGATTTGAGTTTGCGTGTGTCGTTTATTTGACCTTTGAATATAACAAAATTTTAGCGAGAGTCAAAAATTATATGTCACATTTCTTTTTATCTCCGGATGCAGGCTAAGGGCTACCGGGCAGGTATTAGCCGCACGAATCAGCATAGTGCGATGCTTTTCGCTCAGTTGGCTGTTGGGAAGTTCAAAGACGATTTTTATTTCACCAATGCGGCGCGGAGTTGTCTCCATGATTTTCTCTACTTCGCAGGTCAATCCTGTCAGGTCTATTCCTTCGCGGTTAGCGATAATGCCCATGATGGTCATTTTACAACTGGCAAGTGCCGCGCATACAAGATCTGTAGGCGAAAAAGCCTCGCCCTTGCCGTGGTTGTCTATAGGTGCGTCGGTAATAATCTGATTACCCGATTTGATGTGGATAGAGACTGTTCGCAGGTCTCCGAGATAAGTGTTTTTAAAATGTGCCATCTTTGCATTAATTTGGCTTCAAAAATAACAGGATTTGCCTTGAAAAAATATTTTGCTTCAACACTGCTCTTATTGTTTGTGCTGCCGCTGTGTGCGCAGGATATTGCTCTGGAAGAAGATCCCTTGCATAATCGCCAGACCAGTTATGGTGTCAATCTAAACAATAATGCTGGACTGATCGGTGGCGGGATGATTAAGCACACCCGCAACATCAGCAACAGAATGTATCATTTGTTTTACTTGGACATTGTTAAACTCAAGCATCCGAAAGAACAGCGCACCCAAAGCAGACTGAGTGGGGAGTCGTTTGTACCCGGTAAACAGAACCATCTTTTGCTTGTTCGTCCGCAGTACGGTAGGGAAAGAGTGCTCTTCCGTCGTTCGGCAGAACAGGGGGTGCAGATATCCGGCTCTTTTTCTGCAGGCCCCACAATTGCCGTTGTAGCACCCTATCTGATCGAATACCGCTTCGGTACGGGCAATATCCGCACCGAGCAATACAACCCGGACAGGCATCCTTCTTTCGATCAGGTTGTGCGCGCCGCTCGCTTAGGCGAGAGTCTCTCGCAGAGTACTTTCAGCGGAGGGGCTTCTCTCCGCACTGCACTTGCCTTTGAATTTGGCAACTTTCGCTCCAACGTTACAGGAGTAGAAGTAGGAGTTATGGCAGATTTTCTCGCACAGAAGATCGTCATTATGCCATTGGCAGAAAATCGCCAGAACTATTTTTCCATTTTTATTAACATCTATTATGGAAACAGGCGCTGAACAACTAAACAAATCGCGCATAGCAGCGGTTTTATGTGCATGACCGCCTACGAACTGGAACAGGAATTCAGCAGTTTTATCGAATTCGGAAATGTTTTTGATAAATCTGTGCGTACGTTTCTGGTACATTACCTACATGCCCGCCTGTCGGGAACAAGTATCAGTGATTATCGCCTCCAAAGCCTACTGCAAAATCAACAGAGCAAGTATTTTGATTATCTGAAAAATGCTTTGGATAAGATGCTCGGATTCGATCTGATACAGAAGGTTTGTGCAGACAACCGCCAACTCACCGAGCAAATTATAAGCGATGTACTAAAGTGGATTCGGGATGTAGATAAAAAAATTGTTGCTAAAAATCCTTATCAGCAGGAAAATGATATGTTTGATGCGTGGAGCCATAAGCCGACGCATCTCTGGATAGAAACATGGTACATACTTATCAATTTTCTGGCAAATAATTACGCGCGCGAGGACTTAGATAAAGATTTTTATGCAACAAAGTTCAAAGAGATATTAGCCGATGAAAGTCTCTTGCAAAAAGTCCGCAATACAAAGTCTATAGAAAAGCCCGAAGAGAAATTACCGATAGATGTGCTCATAGACGATTTGCTGGCACAATGGAATGCGCTGCTATCTGCCAAAAACCTGCAATACTACATGGAGGAGATGGAAAAAGAGCAGGAGCAGTTTACCGAATTACTCAACAAAAAGGTCGAGGAATTTCACAAACTTATGACGCTCATCAATCCCTTTGCTATGGAAGTTAGCAACTTTTGGGATATGAGCCGCAGCTTATGGAAAGATAAAGGCTTCAACGTATTAGACCACTACCAGCAGTTGCTTGCCAACGAAAAAGCCGTTCAGGAACTTGCCGATCTGCTTGGCAGGATGCGCGAAGCACAAACAGAAGTGGAAGAAGAAATTTTCCGCGAGGTAATTATTCGCAAAGAATGGAAAACCGATTTGCGCCTCAAAGCCGAAATTGGTGGGTTGCGCGAAAGCGATGACCTGCAAAACCTCCTACCTTCAGAGCTTGCGCTACTCGGCAGCAGAGAGACAGAATCCCTCTTCCTCCAAAAATATGCAGACAAAAGCCTGTTAAGCTATCAATTTCAAGGACGTAGCCTTATACACAGCGATAAGGTTTCGTTTACTACTCATCGCCGCGAAAAGCGCAAGGAAAAAGGCCCTTTTGTGCTTTGCATAGATACCAGCGGCAGTATGGAAGGGCTGCCTTCGCAAATTGCCAAAGTTTTATGCTTTGCCATTATGAAGATGGCAGCCAAAGAGCAACGCAAGTGCTACTTGATTTCTTTTTCGATTGGCATCAAAACAATCAATCTGCTCAACATCGCCGATAGCATAGACAAATTAGTCGACTTTCTCAGCATGTCTTTCGATGGAGGCACGGATATTACCCCAGCTTTATCTGAGGCGCTGAACATTTTGCAAACTACCGATTACAAAGATGCAGATGTGATGATGGTTTCCGACTTTGTTATGTTCGACATCAGAGAAGATCTGCTACGCCGTATCCAGAAGGAACAATCGCGCGGTACCAGATTTCACAGCCTAACACTCTCTCAAAAGCCTAACTTACAAGTGGTACAACAGTTCGATAACTACTGGGTATATGATCCGAAGGAGCGCAACATCATGCGTCGCTTGTGGGATGATATTCGACGCTTGCAATAAGCAGCAGACGATTCGCTGTTTTTTGCAGATTTGTTAATAAAGCGCAGGTGTTTTTAAATTTTCGTTAGCCAAATAACAAAAATGGGTATCGCTATTCAATAAAAGCGGGAATTTTCCCAAATTTGCGCTTCATCATTTTTAGATACAAACGTGATAGGTAAGCCTGTAATGAAAAACATAGCCGTCTTTACTTCCGGCGGCGACGCACCTGGTATGAATGCCTGTATTCGCGCAGTTGTCAGAGGCGCACTGCATCACGATGTGAATGTCTTTGGTATTTATCGCGGTTACAACGGCATGATTAGTGGTGATATTCAGCCACTTACTTCTCAGTCAGTAAGCAATATTATCCAGCGCGCGGGTACAATCCTCAAGTCGGCCCGCAGTGCAGAATTTCGCACCAAAGAGGGCCGTAAAAAAGCCTATGACCAATTGCAGGCACACGGCATCGAAGGATTGGTCGCCATTGGCGGTAATGGAACTTTCACAGGAGCGCAGATTTTTTACGAAGAGTATGGAATCCCAACGGTAGGCGCTCCGGGTACGATTGATAATGACCTCTTTGGTACTGACTTCACCATTGGCTTTGATACAGCGGTTAATACGGCACTGAGCGCGATTGATAAAATCCGCGATACGGCAGACTCACACGATCGCGTGTTTTTCATCGAAGTAATGGGGCGCGACTCGGGTTATATTGCTCTTCGCTCTGCCATTGGCGGCGGTGCCGAGCTGGCCATCATCCCTGAAAAACCGGACAGCATTGATGGAATTATTGAAAAACTCAAAGTTGGCTGGGGACGTACCAAGCGCTCGTACATAGTGGTAGTTGCTGAAGGAAAACAACCCGGTAATGCAACAGAAATTGCACAAAAAGTTAAAAGGGAGATTCCTGATCTGGATATCCGCGTTTCTACTTTGGGGCATATTCAACGAGGCGGCTCGCCCTCTGCAGTAGATCGCGTCATTGCCAGCCGCATAGGGCTGGCGGCCGTTGAGGCACTACTCAGCGGAAAGGCAGGCATTATGGTCGGTATTGTAAACGGTCGCCTTAAATATACGCCTTTTAAGGAGACCTTCAAGCACAAAAACGAGCAGATTGCAGAGATGATCCGTTTGGTAGATGTCCTTAGCAAGTAGCTAAGTTTTACATACCTTGTAAGACTTTGAGCAGTACTTCCCTCCTGCGAATAGCGAGCGGCAGTTCTGTACCATCCTTGAGTACGACTGCCCCCGCATCCGATTTTTCGATTCGCTTCAGGTAGGCAAGATTGAACAAATAGGATTTGTGGCAGCGAAAAAAACCCTGTTTTTCAAGTAGTTGCTCATATTCCTTTAAAGTTTTGGCAACCATCATTTTCTGCCCGTTGCTCAGAAAGAAATTGGTGTAGTTATCCTCTGCCTGCAAATACACAATCTCCGCAGTTTCGACGATGTGGATAGCATCCATATCCTTGAGCACCAAACGGCGGGCAGTTGCATTTCCCGCCTGCAAATATTGCATCATAACGGAAAGTTGTTGCTGCAACTGCTGGCTGCGGATGGTTTCTGCTGCTTTGTTGAAAGTAGCTACTAGTTCCTCAGGATCAGTTGGTTTGAGTAGATAGTCCAATGCCGACACGCGAAAAGCCTGTAGCGCGTAGGTATCGAAAGCAGTAATGAAAATAAGATGAAAATCAATACTTTGTAGTTGTTGCAACAAATCAAAGCCCGTACCATCGGGCATATCAATGTCCAGCAGAACCAAATCGGGATGGGTTGCTTCTATCAATTCGCGTCCTTTTTGTATATTTTCAGCTTCGCCTGCAAATATTGCCTGCGGGCAGAACCTTCCGATAATATTTTTTACAAAGTCGCGTTGCTGTTTGTCGTCGTCTATCGTTATCCAGCGCATCAGAGGTGGTATTTAAGTGGCATTTGCAAAGATACGGCTGTCCCTTGTTCCAAATCCTCAATGCGGAAAATAATAGCAAAACCTGCCTGATTTTCTAACAGTCGGATGCGATCTTGGGTGATGCCCGTAGCTCTGGAAACGTGTGCCTGATCGCGTAGTTGGGATGCCGCCTGTCTTCCGATACCGTTGTCGCTCAATTTGATGAGGAGTTGATTGCCTTCTGTGCCTATTTCCATGTGTAACTTACCGCCTACAGCAAGTCTGCGAATGCCGTGTTCAATGGCATTTTCTACTAATGGTTGCAGCAGCATTACAGGAATCTGCACCTCTTCGGGATCTAAATCTTCGGCAATAGTTACCTGATAATCAAAGGGTTGCTCAAAGCGGATACGCTGCAAGTCTATGTAGGTTTGTAGGGTTTCCAGCTCGTCGGCAAGGCTGGTAAATTCACGCTCGGAGCTATCTAATACGCGGCGCATCAGGCGGGCAAAGCGAGCGATATAGCTGCTTGCCGTCAGTGTTTCGGCGCGATTGACATACTGCTGAATCGCCATGAGTGCATTGAAAAAAAAGTGCGGGTTCATTTGTGCCCTTCGCCAGCGTTGCTCGGTTTGCAAAAGGGAAGACTGCATGGTTAGTCGCCTGTTGCGGTTATATATCGCAATGGCTGCAAGTATTGCCACGCTCAATATTAATCCACTGAATATCAAAACATTGCGTTGTTTTATTTCGAGTTGTTGGATCTGCGCCTGTTGCGAAAGCCGATTGATTTCGCTCTGCTTTTCGCTGACTTCGTAGCGGGTTTGCAATTCGGCAATCTGACGGCTGCGATCGCTATTGAATACGCTGTCCGAGAGTTGCTTGTGCAGTTTGTACCATTGGTACGCTCCTTTGAAATCACCTTTGGCAGAGTCTAGCTCTGCGTAGGCGAGGTAAACCTGCGCCAGTTCTTTGGTAGCGCCTATGCTGCGTGCCTGGATGGCGGCGCTATCATAATAGCTTTGTGCCAACCGCGAGTTGCCTTGCAACTTATAGATATTACCGATATGCTGGTAAGAATGCGTCAGCAGATAAGGCTCGCCAATAGCTTTTTCAATGCTGAGCGCCTGCAAATAAAGCTGCATCGCGCGGGCGTAGTTGCCTTGTTTCTCGGCTATTCCACCCAGAAAATTAAGTGAATAAGCCTCGCCTTGCCGATCTCCAAGCTCTTTTTTCAGGACTAAAGAATGCTCGACGAGCTGCCTGGCGCGATTGAAGTCGCCGGATTGTGCATATAAATTACCCAGATTGCCACTGATAACAGCAATGGCGGGCTTTGCCTGTAACTTTTCTACGATTTGCAGCGCTTGCTCCATGTACTGGAGTACGAGCGGATATTGCTGCAACTCGTGATATACGGCCGCGATATTATTCAAAGCGCGAGCGCGGTTGAGTTCATCGCCTGCTTTGGCAAAATTTTCCGCTGCTTTGAAAAGATAGTTAAGCGCTTCTTTATGCTCCGAACGATCGCTGAGGATTGTACCTAAGCGCAATGCAACGGTTGCTTGCTGTGCAGCGGATAGTCCTGCCGCCAAATTGTATGCTTCTTCTGCCAAAAGCGTTGCGTTAAGGTAATCGCCATGCTGCTGCCTGATACTTGCCAGCCTGATGAGCGTTTCGCAGCGCAGCGAATCGGAGAGTTGGCTTTGCAATACTTTATTCAGACTGTCCGCTATATCTTGCCCCAAAAGCGGCAGTGCAAACAAGAAATACAACTTAAGGAATAGCAAGGTTGATTTGGTCATAGGTCATGTTTTGGAGCTAAAAATCACCAATCAGCGCTGCTATCAGCCCCGTCCAACCACATTGATGAGAAGCACCCAGTCCGCGTCCGGTGTCGCCGTCGAAATATTCATAGAAAAGAATATGATCGCGGAAATTAGGGTCGTGTTGCATCTTCGGACAGTCTCCAAAAACTACGCGCTCTCCTTTTTCATTTTTGATAAACAGCTTGATCAGCCGCTGCTTGAGATCCTGTGCAATTTCCTTGAGGGTATGCATATTACCGCTGCCCGTCGGATGCTCAAACTTATAGGAATCGCCGTAGTATTCGTGAAATTTTAGCAGCGACTCTATGATCAGGTAGTTAATCGGAAACCATACAGGCCCACGCCAATTTGAGTTGCCGCCAAACATAGACGAGTCCGACTCGCCGGGCAGGTATTCTACCGTGTAGGCTCTGTCTTTGAAATAATACACATACGGATTCTTTTTGTGATATTTGGAAAGTGAGCGGATGCCGTATTCAGAGAGGAACTCCTCGGGATCTAACATGCGACGCAGGATACACTTGAGGCGGTGAATACGCAACAGCGAGAGCATCCGGCTTTCGCCGCGCCCCAGTTCATACCAGCGCGAAATCAAACTTGCCGCAGCAGGTTTATTGCGCAAGATCCACTCTAAGCGTCGCCTGAAATCGGGGAGTTTGTCAATCAGTTCGGGGGTGAGTACCTCTACTGCCATGATCGGCATGATACCGACAATGGAGCGTACCTTGAGACGATGGCTTCTGTGGTTGGCAGGGTGCAGTACATCGTAGTAGAACTCGTCCTCATCGTCCCAAAGGTCAATGTGTTCTGTGCCCATATTGAACATAGCAGAGGCAATAGCCAAAAAGTGTTCAAAAAATTTGGATGCCATTTCCTGATAGTAGGGCTTGATTTGTGCCAGTTCCAGCGCAATCCGAAGCATGTTGAGGCTGTACATCGCCATCCAACTGGTAGCATCTGCCTGCTCCAGATAGCCGCCCGTAGGCAGGGTAGTGCTGCTGCGATCAAACACTCCGATATTATCCAGGCCAAGGAATCCGCCCTCGAACAGGTTGTTACCCTCCCGGTCTTTTTGATTGATCCACCATGTAAAATTCATGAGCAGTTTCTGGAAAACAACTGCCAGAAAGTCTATATCTCCGATGCCGTTGTTGGCTTGTTTTTCTATTGTGTAAACCTTCCATGCCCCCCATGCATGTACAGGGGGGTTTACATCGCTGAAATGCCATTCGTAGGCGGGAATTTGCCCGTTAGGGTGCATGTAGTATTCGCGCAACATCAGCACGAGCTGTCGTTTGGCAAATGCAGGATCTATTTTGGCTATAGGCACGCAGTGGAAGGCAAGATCCCAAGCCGCATACCATGGGTACTCCCACTTATCAGGCATGGAAATCAGGTTAGAGTTGTACAGGTGTTTCCACTTGTGGTTGCGCCCCAACTTGCGCTCTTTGGACAGATTATCGCCGTGAATAGGATCTCCGTTTAGCCACTGTTCTACGTTGTAGTAATAATACTGCTTATTCCACATCATGCCCGCAAAAGCCTGCCGCTGCACATTGAGTAGGTCTGTATTGTGTGCAATACCTTTTTGTATCTCTTCGTAGAACTGATCGGCTTCTCGCTTGCGCAGTTCGAAGATAGCATTAAAATCTTGAAAAGGATCTTGATTTGTGTTCAGATTGTTGAGCCGCAGACGAATGGTATGCGCTTTACCTGCCGGAACAACAGTAGAATAATGGAGAGAAGCCTTAGTGCCTTTTTGTTCGGGGTTTTTAAACCGTTTATCGCCGGTGATGATGTAATCGTTGATAGCATCTTTGGGAAAGGGCCTATCGGGCTTAACGGCATCTGCCAGATGGCGCAGCCGACGGTGGTTGGTCTCATTTTCACAAAACAATAACTCAGGATTGCCTTCGTAATGTAGGCGCATTTCACCCAGATTCTTGTGCTGGATATGTAAAAGTCTGGCCTCCGGATCGGCAAAAAGGGTTGGCTTATATTTCCACTCCCAAGTTTCGTAGCCCCAAGCCCAAGTATTGCGAAACCAGATCGTAGGCAGAAAGTGCAGAATAGCATCCGCATCACCCCGATTGATTGCTGTTATCCTGATCAGAATATCCTCAGGATCGGCTTTGGCATACTCGATGTAAATATCGAAGTAAGCATTGTTTTCAAATATGCCCGTATCAATAATCTCATACTCTACTTCTTTGCGGCTGCGGCGCTTGTTTTCTTCTACGAGTTGCTCGTAAGGAAACCTGCTTTGCGGGTACTTGTAGAGCATTTTCATGTAGGAGTGCGTAGGCGTTGAGTCGAGGTAATAATAAAGTTCTTTGACATCTTCGCCATGATTGCCTTCGCCGTTGCCAAGTCCGAAAAGTCGTTCTTTGATAATTGTATCTTTGCCGTTCCAGAAAGCATTGGCAAAACAAATAGTCTGTTTGGTATCTGAGATGCCTCCGATACCGTCCTCGCCCCAGCGATAGGCCTTGCTACGAGCCATGTCGTGGGTGATGTAGCCCCACGCATAACCGTGCTGGCTGTAGTCCTCGCGCACTGTTCCCCACTGTCTTTCAGAAAGATACGGCCCCCAGCGTTTCCAGCCTGTGTTGTTGTGTGTGGCTTTGAGGCGAATAAATTCAGGATTGATAGCAGTCATTGTTGAAAGAATAGTTGATACAAATATAGCACGCCACAATGCCAATTGGCAAAAGTTGTGTGCATTTAGGAGTCGAGTCTATCGGCCGTTAGCACAACTTGCCTCGCACAGGCAGCCAACCGATCGGGGGCAATTGCTGCGCCCGGTTATGGAGCATCGGGTATGGTTATCTGCCTGCACAGGATCTTGTACCGGTATGTAAACCGAATCCATAGCGAGAAAATGGATGTTTTTTTCGCGTCAGTGCAAGATGCGCGAAGGCATTGTCGCGCAGATTCCGGCGCGGGAGCGGCTCTTCGCAGAACCGGATCTGAAAAACTGCCATTTGCCGCAAAGCCGGAAGGGCAGCAGTCGCATGCCAGCCCTGATTAGCATTATGCATCTGTTAATGGCATGGGGGCATAACAAGAAAGTTACAGAAGAAATGCGCGGCGAATGTGCGGAGTAAACTGTTTTCTCGGCTCGACAGGTCGCAGCATTTGCGACGGCGCTATGCGATCAGTCAAATAGCATCAGTGATTTCTGAGGGTCAGATCCTGAATAAATGTCAGCGCTAATTTTTTTGCTTCTTCCAGAGAACCTACAACGGGAGTCATCAGTCCGGTTTGCTTATTGACATCTCCGTACATCACATCTACGGAAATCTTGCTAAACAGACTTTCTGTAGAATCAATGACTATTTCTGCCAATAACCCATTCTTTACTACTGTAGGAAACCATTCCTTTTGTAACCAGTCGTTTGTTTCCACTGGAACGATCTCCAAATAGCGATAATCTGTTATCATTACTTTCACCTGATGCTCCTTGATATAGTCCAGAGGAAAGAACAGCGCCTGCATAGCCTCCTGATCATCTAATAGCCAAAGCCCTTTCCAATAGCCAAAAATAGTATGTGGAACCTCGTCGCTAATGTCGTACAATTCTGCATAGGCATTTTCAAAAATCTTCTTCATCTGTTGTTGGTTGGGTTGTAATAACATAACGAAAAGTCGGAACAAAATTACATCAGACTTACTTTATTAGTTGTGGAATATTTTGTCGTGCCGACGCAAGTTTTTAGCTTTGCAATATGTGGAAGTCTTTTTTGGATAAACTCAACGCAGACAATATCAGTCTTGATTTGCGCAGCAACTCGCCTATAGCTTTAGCCTTGAACGCCTTACTGGCAGTTTTAGCGGGTTTTATGGTGATTATCCTCTTCTTTTATGTTTATCTACCACTAACCACGAACCACGGGGAAAGCATCACCGTACCCGATTTGGAAGGCATGACGTTGCAGGAGGCAGAACGTTTTCTGGAGGAGAGAGAACTGCGTTACATCGTTACCGACTCCAGCTACAACCCTAAAATGCCTCCTTTGGCAATCTTATCACAAGATCCGATCAAGAACTCTAAGGTCAAAGTTAATAGGCGCATTCACTTGGTAGTCAATGCGACGCGCCCGCCAATGGAACAACTGCCCAATATCATTGATAATTCGGTTAAGCAGGCAGATCAGATTTTGGAAAGCTACGGATTCAAACGCGGAGAAATCCGCTACGTATCCGACATTGCGTCCAATGCTGTTCTTAAGGTGTTTTACAATGGCAAAGAAATCACAAGAAAGCAAATGGACGAAGGTTTCTTACTGCCCAAAGGCTCTAAAATAGATCTCGAAGTAGGCGATGGTTTAGGCAATACGCAATTCGACCTTCCCAATCTGGTAGGTAAACCATTGGCAGAGGTGCAGTTTCTGCTGCGCGGCATGGGGCTGGATGCCGGTAATATCATCTACGAACCCGGCAGCGGGCGCGAGTTAGGCATCGTAATCAGGCAAAAGCCCGCCTATGAGCCGGGTAAACGGGTAAAAACCGGCGAGGTGATAGACCTGTGGGTTACAGGCAACGAGCCAACAGAGTTTGATCATTAATTATTACCTTGCTTATTGCGTCCACATCTACGCCAACTATTGTTTCCTTCGGTATGCAATTCATTTCTAAAGCAATTTTGCAGGTAGTGCTTCTTTGCCTGTTCGCATCACAGCTACATGCTCAGTTGCAACTAATTCCCATATCTCCGCAACAAAACCGCCTCATCAATCCGGCATTTGGCAGAATAGAAGAAAACGGTGAGGATACGACGCGTTTGTCTTTGCCCTTTTTCGAGGATTTCTCTACTAACAACAAGCCGTGGATACACAAAGGCAGACCCGATGAGCCGGATACCTCCCGATGGGTGCGCAATGGAGGGACTTTTGTCAATAATACTATTGCTGTTAATCCGCCTTCTTTCAATGTAGCCACATTCGATGGGATAGGGGCAAACGGTCGCCCTTATGATTTTACCAACATATTTGCCGTCGGGATGACCGACAAGTTGGAGTCTAAGCGAATTGATCTGGACACGCTGCGCCCGCAGGACAACCTATTTCTGAGTTTTTTCTGGCAGGCAGAAGGTTTAGGCGAACAGCCCGACGAGGAAGATTATCTGGCATTGGAATTTCTAGATCGGAATAACAACTGGGTACGGCGCTGGCAACAAAATGGCGGCGCACCGGGAACTGCCTTCCGCTATGTCATCTTGCCAATCAACACTACAAATTTCCTTCACAAAAATTTTCGTTTTCGCTTTATCCGATTTGGCAGGCAGGCAGGTGCATTCGATACATGGCATGTGGACTATATCTACCTGAATAAAAATAGAAATGCAACAGACAACTCTCTGCTCGATATTGCAGCCAACGGCATTCAGGGCAGATTTCTAAAACGCTACAGCGCTATGCCTATGCGACAGTTTATTCAGAATCCGCAGGCAGAAATTGCTGATTCCGTTTTCCTTTCAGTAAGCAATCTGGATCGCAGATTCAACGTATTTGCATACGACGCAATTCTGCAAGAACAACTGACCGGCAGAGAATTGGGACTACTGGCAGATACAACCGCTATTATCGGGGAGTTTCGTCGTGATTTGCGCGTGGGTGCGGTCAATAGGGGCGTGGGTACGCGTCCGCCGATTGTCTTGCCGCTGAACCAGCCTAAACTGCACTTAGAAACTAAGTTCAGGCTCAATACCGGCGAGCGCGACGACCTTGTGCCTCCCATCAATTTCCGCAATAATGATACGCTCAGCAGCCTGACAATATTGGACAATTACTATGCTTACGACGATGGTAGCGCAGAGTTTGCAATCTCTTTTAATCAGCGCTTTGGCAAACTTGCCTATCGCTACAAACTGAACACGCAGGCAGTGCTTTCGCATATAGATTTGTACTTTGTTCCGATCCTACGCGATTTGGAAGGAGAAACCTATAACCTGCGCGTTTGGAAACAGTTAGATGAGCAGGGAGGAGTGCGCGACTCTGTGCTGCTGGTACAAAATACCTTTGTTAGCTATTCCGACAGCCTGAACAAGTTTATCCGAATTCCACTTTCGCGCAAAATTCTGTTGCAAGATTCGTTTTTTATTGGAGTTGAACAACTGAGCAATCGTCCGCTGACACTGGGTTTTGACCGCAACACCAATTCCGGCGACGAGATCTGGGTCAATGTAGCCAATCGTTGGGAGCGCAATACGCGCTTGCAAGGCAGTATCATGTTGCGTCCTGTCTTTGCAGAAGACATCATTACCGGGCTGCCCCCCGAACAGTTGAATGCGTTCAATCCGGTAGTATATCCCAACCCGAGCAATGGTACTTTTTCCATTCGCGGCACTGTTCGCCAACTGACAGTTTGCGATTTGCAAGGGCGCATTATTTTCCAAAAAACTTTTGAGCAAGGTCAGACCGCCGAAAATTTATCGTTGGAGGGCTACCCAAGCGGAGTTTACCTGCTTCATCTTGTAAATGAGCAACATACAAAAATCTTAAAATTGAGCTTTCAAAGGCAGTAATTTTTGGGAAAAATGCAAGGAATTGAGGCGAAAAATAATTTTTTTCTTTGCCCATGCTTGCAGCCCTTCCTGAACGTGTCAAGGGTTTTCGGCATTTTTTTTTTTAGTTTTTTTAATTCACTTTTGTTTTCCGAGTCGCTCAAGACAGAGGGATCGGCAGGCATCTTCGGTGCTATCAGCCGATCTAGATTTTTGTACCCGTTCAAGGGTTTCTTAACATAACTGAACGATACGTTTAACACCATGCTGCTTGCCATCAGGCAAGAGAAGTGTATTTCTTTCGCATCGGAAAATGTTGTCTGATAGTAGCAATTACAAAAACGAACAAGTGATGATTGACCTGAAAAAGCCGTCTGTTTTAGTAACAAAGCCTGCTACCGAAAACTATAAGCAGCAAGATCATAAGACCGTATGGCAGCAATGCCTCGCACTGATCATTCCTGCTGTTGGCGAACAGGCATTTCAGACCTGGTTTCAGCCGATTGTCCCTCTCCAACTGACAGATCACGTACTTGTCATACAAGTGCCTAATCATTTCTTCTACGAGTGGCTGGAGGAACATTACGTACACATCTTGAAACGTGCCATCGTGCGGGTGTTGGGCTTACAAGGGAAATTGGAGTACTCCATTGTAGTAGATCAGAACAATGGCGCGCAGCCCTACACGCTCAATATTCCGCAGCATATCCAACCGCAACCACTACAACAGCGCCAGCCACAGCCACCTATTGCCGTAGGTAACAGCAAGGGATTGATTGATTCTAATCTGAACCCACGCTACACATTTGCCAACTTTATAGAAGGCGAATGTAACCGACTGGCGCGGGCAGCAGGTCTGTCTGTGGCCAGCAAACCCGGATTTACTTCCTTCAATCCCTTTCTGGTGTACTCCAGTTTTGGACTTGGCAAAACTCACCTCATTCAAGCAATAGGCAACGAGATTCAGCGATTACATCCGCGCCATCAGGTGATTTACACGACCTCTGAAAGTTTTATTACACAATTCGTTGATGCTGTACGCGTAGGCGAAGTTCGAGGCTTTGTAGGACAGTTCCAAAGAGCAGATACCCTTATTATTGACGATGTACAGTTCTTTTCAGGTAAAGACAAAAGCCAAGAACAGTTTTTTCACATCTTCAATCACCTGCACCAAAACGGCAAGCAGATTATTATGTCCAGCGATTGTGCGCCCAAAGACATGAAAGGGCTGATGGATCGGCTGTTGTCGCGTTTCAAATGGGGTGCAACTATTGACATACAAACACCTGATTATCAGACACGTATTGCTATTGTGCAAACTAAACTCAACACACAGGGTATTCAGGTAGAAGAAAACGTAGTTGATTACTTAGCTCAGCACGTAACCGACAACGTGCGAATGCTTGAAAGCGTAGTTACTACACTCGCCTTGCATTACACGCTCGGTAAAGCAGAAATAAACCTTGAACTAGCCAAGAAAGTAGTAGCCAAACTTTGCAACACAGAGGAGTCCGTAGAAAAGCGTTTTACCGTTGCACAGATTCAGCAGATGGTTGCAGAGCATTACTACTTGAAAGTCAGCGATTTATACTCTTCCTCGCGCAAGCCTGATTTGGCTGTTCCACGCCAGATTGCCATGTACCTCTGTGCGCAGTTCAGTGAGTCGTCTAATAAAGTTATTGCCGCCCAATTTGGCGGCAAGGATCAAAGTTCGATTTCTCATGCCTGTAGAGCCGTGCAACGCAAGATGCAGGCAGACGAGTCCTATAGAAAATTAATAGGGGCTTTGAAAGCTAAGTTGAAAAACTTGCGCTGATTCGGTTATGCAAATATTAATTGTGGGTCCAGCGCATCCACTTCGCGGAGGCATTGCAGCCCTCAACGAGCGATTGGCAACGGCCTTACAGCAAGAGGGGCATCAGGTTGATATTTTAAGTTTTTCCTACCAATACCCCGACTTTCTGTTTCCCGGTACCTCGCAGTACAGTACCGATGCTGCCCCGCCACACTTGCATATCCATACCCGCCTGCACTCGCTCAATCCGCTCAACTGGTGGTTGAACGGACGGCGTTATGCCTCGCAGGGCTATGATCTGGCTATTTTTAGATTTTGGTTGCCGCTCATGGCTCCCTGTTTGGGTACTGTCGCCCGGATACTCCGAGGTGCAGGCATACCTGTTATAGCAATTACGGACAATGTAATTCCACACGAAAAGCGAATAGGCGACAGCATATTGACGCGCTATTTTCTCAGTGCTTGCGATGCTTTTCTGGTCATGTCGCAGGCAGTTATGCAGGACTTGCGCACATTTGAGCCGCAGAAACCTGCCGTTTATGCACCACACCCGCTCTACGACTCATACGGTGAGACCGTTGACAAACAACTCGCCCGCCAACGGCTCGGTTTGCAACCCAACAAGCACTATGTGCTTTTTTTTGGTCTGATACGTGCCTATAAAGGATTAGATCTGCTACTGGAGGCACTGGCAGATAAGCGCCTCGCCGCGCTCGATGTGCACCTGCTCATTGCGGGCGAACCTTACGAGGAGTTGTCAAAATACCTTCAACTGATAGATGAGTTGCAAATTTCCGAGCGCATTACTGCCAGTTGGCAGTTCGTGCCGCAGGATCGGGTGGCAGATTGGTTCTGTGCTGCCGATCTGATTGCACAGCCTTACCGAACAGCGACTCAAAGCGGTGTTACGCAGATAGCCTATCACTTCGAACGTCCGATTCTGGTTACAGATGTGGGGGGGCTATCGGAAATTGTACCGCATGGCAAAGTGGGGTACAGCGTAGCAGTCAGCGCGGCAGCTATTGCCGACGCACTGGCCGATTTCTACACCAATAACCGCGAGGAAACCTTCACAGCAGCAGTTAGGGAGGAGAAAAAGAAATACGACTGGCGCTATTTTACCGATCGCTTGCTGAGTCTATTGCCTCCTTAGCAGTTCAATCATTGCATCTATTGTGAGTTTTTGCTGTTCGCCTGTACCTAAATTTTTGACCGTAAGTAACCCTGATTGAATTTCTTCCGAACCGATAATGACAATGTGTGCAATTTTTTTCCTGTCCGCATATTCTATTTGCTTCTTCAACTTGGCAGGTTCAGGATAAATTTCCGCATGGATGCCTGCGCTGCGCACTTGCTGCAACAACGGCATTGCAAAAAATTGAGCAGCCTTATCAAAACAAGCAAACAGGACTTGCACACCTTGGCTCTTATTGTCGGGGAACAGCTGTAGTTCTTCCATTACGTCGTAGATGCGTTCAGCGCCAAACGAAATACCAACGCCCGACATACCCGGCATACCAAAGCTCCCAGTTAGGTTGTCATAGCGGCCGCCGCCGCCGATGCTGCCTATCTGTACGCCAAGTGCTTGCACCTCGAAAATGCAGCCCGTGTAGTAGTTCAAGCCCCTTGCAAGTGCAACATCTACTTTCAGTTCATTTTGCAGCGGGGTTTGCTTCAGAAAGTCTAAGACTTCCTGTACTTCTGCAATTCCGGTTTTGCCTGTTGCGCTGCCTTGCATGAAATCTCCTAAGGCTTCGAAGGGTAGCGTCAGATAGTGCATAATTTGTTCGATGCCCTGTCGGGAAATTTCGCGCATTTCCAGCTCTTTTTGTACACCTGCTGCACCAATCTTATCCAATTTATCAATTGCCACAGTAATATCTGTCAGTTTGTCTGCCTGTCCGATGACTTCTGCAAGCCCCTGCAAAATTTTGCGATTGTTAATTTTGATACATACGGGCAGTCGCAGCGCTGTAAATACCTGATCGTAAATCAGCATCAACTCTGCTTCATAAACTAATGATACTGAGCCTATTACATCAGCATCGCACTGATAGAACTCTCGATAACGACCTTTTTGCGGGCGATCGGCACGCCAAACCGGTTGAATTTGGTAGCGCTTGAAAGGAAATACAATTTCGTTGCGGTGCATCACCACGTAGCGGGCAAAGGGAATGGTCAGATCATAACGAAGTCCTTTCTCGCTGATCGCTGGCGTTACCTTCTTATAGTCTGCCTCCTGCCTATCCATATCTTTCAGGAAATCGCCTGAGTTGAGTATTTTGAACAACAGTTGATCGCCTTCTTCTCCATATTTACCTGTCAGCGTGCTCAGATTCTCCATAGCAGGAGTTTCGATAGGTGCAAAACCGAAACGGCTGAAAGCATACCTAATAGTATCGAAAATATAGTTTCTTTTCAGAACAACCTCAGGGGTAAAATCTCGCGTACCTTTAGGAATGCTTAGTTTTTGGCTCATAATCACAATAATTGGTTAGGCGTTTGATGAAAAATCCTGACAGGTAAGAGCCTGTCAGGATTGGTCTTGTCAGAACCTATATCAGGTTATTTATTGAGAAAGATGCGTTTCGAGGTGAACTTAGCTTAAAACTTGTCATCCCAGACAGCGCTGCCGAAATCGTCATCAAACTCTTCGTCGTCGAAGTCTTCTTCGAGGTCAAAGTCTTCGTCGTAGAAATCATCTTCTAGATCGTCTTCTTCAAAGTCTTCGTCGTCATAATCATCCTCGAAGTCATCATCAAAATCATTATCAAAGTCTTCGTCTTCCAGTTCGTCATCATCATCATCGGCAGCACGTTTAGCGGCAACTATTTCATGCAGACCGTTGAGAGATGCCGCATCAAACAGCCCTGCAAAGTGCGGCTGATCAATCAATAAAAGGTTGATACCTTCAAGTGTTGAGGCAGCCGATAAGGTAGCAACATCACACGAGGCTTCCATTACTTCAGCAGGTGCCATTTTGGTGTCCAATCCCTTGAATTCCATTGTGTTATAACGTTGAATGGTTGTAGAGTTGTTTCAGATAATTGCAGTTGTACTAATTTACGAGCGGTCAAAAGTACTAAACTTTTAACTGAAATATAAACAAACCATTTAAGGAAAATTTTATTTCAGAACGATGTCGTAGATCTGAATACGTTCCCAGCGCTGGTTGTTTTTGGCTACAAAGTCCTTGTGGATCGGATCTTCCTGGTACAAATCGTGTCCCTTAACGTCGTCGAAATACAAGATCAGCGCATAGGTATAGCTGTTATCAACAACCGAGCGAGGGGTATTGGCAGGTGTACCTATGTGCATTTTCCTGATTGATTTGATCTTTTTCAGCCCTCGCATAGCCTGCTCAAATTGCCTGATTTCTTCCTCAGTCTGTTCAGGCTTCAACCATATGTAAACTATATGTACAAAACTGCCCTTTCCCTGCGCTAACAGCGGATAGATGGTTTTTTCAGCAGCTGAGGTAAATGCAATCTGCATACCTATCAGTAGTAAAAACAAGGCAATAGCTCTGATTTTCATGTCTTAATGATTTAATTTTGTTGCCTCAACATTACAAAACTTTTTTGCACAATGAAACCACACCTTATCTCTTCAGGCATCATGGCAGCGCTTTTCAGCTTGCTTGTTTGCTATGCTGTGTTTGCGCAGTTTTCGGGCAATGTGAACTATCAAGACAGCGACTATGCCTACGATATCAATCCAATTAAGCCCAATAAGGGGACTTACCAGCTAACGATTAATACCGTTCCGCCACAGGCAGGCAATCGCCCGATCTATCAGAGCCTGATGCGCGTTACGGGGGAAGTCGCTGCTAATAAAAAGTTAGTCATTACAGTACTGCGCGCTTCCATTGAGCGAGAAAAGTGGGTTTTAAATCGCGAAAGTTTGCTGGAAGCAACTTTCGACTATGCAGCCAAAAAAGTGGTGCGCACAACAAAAGGCTCTTTTGCTCAATTTCGCACGCCCGAATACGGCGAAGTAGTAGCCGACAAAGTTACTCCCCAAACAATAGATCTCGCTAAAGCGATTGACTATGTAGTGCAGGATCTGATCGTTAACTACAATAAAATAATGGCACCACATACAGCCACCAACACTGTGTCGGGTGTAGCAAGCGGTAAAACCAAACTGACGATTGTGCCCCAAATGGCTGTTTTTCCTGTAACAATTGCTATCCAACACAAAGACACGAACTACAAAATCAATGTAGGACAGCTCAACCCCCAAAATCGTCGTCAGGATATACAAATTAAAATTGTCGAGCAAAACGAAGAGGAAGACGCAGGCAGCACTTCTACGTTGTTTACTTCTTATCTGATCATTGAGGATAAAGTTGCAGGTAAAGATGCAGATTGGATTGTTCGGATACACTATGCCGAGCGCACGAACAACTTCACATGGCAGCCGTATCCTTCGCAGTTTCTGGAATGCAAGTTTAGTGCAGCCCGAGGTGCGATGATATTCAATCCCAGTGCAAAATTATTGCCCTTTCAGTCAAACAATCCTGCTAAGATAGAGCGTTTAGAGGGTACTGATGGACAAATCACGAAAGATGAGCTATTGAAAACCGCAATCACTCATTTTGTTAAGCATTATTCCAAACTATTTGCAAAACAATGACCAAAAGAAGAAGAATTACAAAAATATTACTTCAACCAATCAATAAGTTTATCCGAAATGAGTCCAGCGGCGGCGTAATTCTATTTTTGAGTGCTTTGATTGCTATGATCTGGGCTAACTCTTCTTGGAGAGAAAGCTATCACCACTTATGGGAGATCCCGTTAGGAATTTCATTGAACGGCTTAGAGGTCAGCAAAACTTTACACCACTGGATCAACGACGGACTGATGTCTGTCTTTTTCTTCGTAGTAGGGCTTGAGTTGAAACGCGAAATTGTAGGCGGCGAACTTTCAAAACCCCAAAATGCGATCTTGCCAATTGTGGCGGGCATCGGGGGGATGCTTATTCCTGCGCTTGTATTTGTGTTCATCAATCAGGACAAAGCATCGGCAGCAGGGTGGGGGATTCCAATGGCAACAGATATTGCTTTTGCATTAGGAATTATGTCGCTGCTGGGTAATCGTGTACCGCTCGCATTGAAGGTATTCCTTACTGCACTTGCTATTGCAGATGATTTGGGCGCCGTCTTGGTTATCGCATTTTTCTACACCTCAAAAATTGACTTTGTTAGCCTCACAACAGGTATAGGTTTTCTTGCTTTGCTTATCTTAGCCAATGTGATGGGGGTGCGCAAAACACTTATCTACGGCATTCTGGGCATCGGCGGACTGTGGGTGGCTTTTCTGCTTTCGGGCGTACATGCAACTATTGCAGGTGTACTTGCCGCACTTACTATTCCTGCCTCGGTCAAAGTTGACGAAGAGGATTTCTTAGAAGATATGGAGGAGTTGCTAGAAAAGTTTCGCGCAGCCGATCCTAATAATAATACCCTGATTACCCCAGAACAGCTCAATATCCTCGATGCCATGAAAAGTACCTGTAAAGCCGCTGAAACACCCTTGCAGAAATTAGAACATGGGATGCACGGACTGGTTGCCTACTTGGTGATGCCAATATTTGCACTTGCAAATGCGGGGATAGAGTTGGGCGCAAATCTGGCAGATGAGTTATTTGCACCGCTAACGATTGCGGTAGCGCTGGGACTTTTTGTCGGTAAGTTTGCAGGCATCATGCTTTTTAGTGGCGCACTGATCAAATCAGGATTGGCTGCGCTGCCTCAAAACACCAACTGGCAACAAATGGCAGGTGCTGCTTTCCTAGCCGGTATCGGATTTACAATGTCTTTGTTTATTACCGAACTTGCCTACACCAATATAGAGTTTATCAACAAAGCCAAATTAGGGATCTTGTGCGCATCGCTGTTAAGCGGATTGATTGGCTACATGCTACTTAGAACAGCAAATAAGCCTATTGATGCCAAAGAATAATTTTGAAGGTTGTACCTTTTCCAACTTGGCTATCAACAAAAATTTCTCCGTTGTTTTTTTGTATAAAATCCTTACAAAGCATTAAGCCAAGGCCGGTGCCCTGTTCGCCGGCCGTTCCTTTGGTAGAGCGCACAGCAGGAGAGAAAAGTTGTTCCTTAACAGCCTCGTCAATTCCTGCACCTGTATCGGTAATTGCTATTTCTACGCGATTATCGGCTGTAGTTGTGGCATATATTACAATCTTGCTTTTTGGATAAGAAAATTTGATAGCATTGTTCAACAAGTTGCGCAGCACAAATCTGAGATGATTCTTGTCTGCTTTTGCATATGCCTGATGGTCTATTGCCGTAATGATGTCAATTTCCTTTTGGCGAGCAACTTCTTTATAGAATGCAACCGTTTCAGCAATTAACTCTCTAAGGTCATTGATTTCCTGATGCACAGTATCGCCATCCTTAATCTGCAAATAAGACCATTCTAATAAATTATTGAGCGTGTAGAGAATATTTTGTAGATTTTTTCTAATATCAACTGCAATTTCTGCAAATTCGGTTGGCTTGAGCAAATTAAAATCAACCAGATCTAATACGTTTTTCATAGCTCCCAATGGCGCTCGCAAGTCGTGCGCAATAATGGAAAAGAGTTTGTCTTTGGTAGCGTTCAGCGCATTGAGTTCCTTATTTTTCTGATCGAGCATCTGGTTCTTTTGCGATAACTCTTCGTTGTGGATTTGTCGCTGCCTTGCAAAGTAGAGTAGGAGACCTACAAAGGAAACACAGGCTGCGAGAATTGTGAGGGTAATATTTTGAGTAAGTTCAGCGTTAATTTTGTACTGTGCCAGCAGATCAATGCGGCTTTGCTGTTGTCCCAGTTGATACTGAAACATACTCTGTGCAATGAGCTTGCTTTTGTCTTGATTGTAAATCGTGTCTATCAGAGAAATAACCGAATCGGCATATCGCATTGATTTTTCAAAATTGCCGCTCGACGCATGAATATCCTTCAAAATCATCAGACCTTCTTTAATCAGATAGTTGATACCGTTTTCCTTAGCTATAGCCAGTCCTTTGTCAGCGTAGTATAATGCCGAGTCATAGGCTGATAATTTGTTATGCGCTTTGGCAAGTCCAAGAAGAGAGTAGGAGATACCTTCTACGTCTTTAAGCGCTTCTGTCATTAGAAGTGCCTGATGTTGGAAGTAAATAGCACGGGAGTATTTCGCAAGGTTGTAATTAGTATCGCCAAAATTATTTATTACAACTGCTTGCATGTGTATATCGCCTTGCTCAAGTGCGAGAGCATATGCCTGCTGATAATAGGATTCCGCTGTCTCAGGATCGCCGCGCCGTTGATAAATTTCACCAATATTATTAAGCGCCTTTGCTACTCTTATATCATTTCCAATCTGCTTGTAAATTTTAAGAGCGCTTCTGAAAGCCTTTTCTGCATCACCAGACTTTCCTGCCAAAAAATAAGCAACTGCCAGATTGTTGTAACAATCTGCGGCAAGGGTATCTATTTTGTATTTTTCAAATACAGATAGGACGGCAAGTAAATTGTTGATAGCAGTCGTATAATCTCCGGTAAGTCGATGATAGTTTCCAAGCTCCATCTGAAGTTCTGCTCTGGTCAGTTCGCTTAGCTTGTCGCCCAAACTCAATCCTTTGTTGATAAAATCGAAACCTTTTAAGGGATTAGAAATGGCACTGTCTTTAGCAATTTTCAGATACATACGCCCTTTAACATCTGCAGATATCTTTAATGATTCTATATCATCGGCAAATGCAAACGATGAAATGGCTATGAGCGGTAGGCAGTAAATCAAGAGATATAGTATAGATCTGTCAGTCATGAGGTGGTGTTTAATATGCCGTGCCAGTATGGTGTTTAACAAACGAATGCAAGTTGCAATTTAGTATAAATCATAGAAATCATAGAATTTTAAAATGTTATATAATAATAATTATGTTAAACAAAGTCTTAAAAAAGGCGGCTTTGCTCCGCCCCTCAATCAAAAATCGAACTTTAACAGTACCCGAAACGTGCGATTCTGCGCAGCCTCAACAGCGCTGTGCGGGCCATAGCGCTGGAAAACACCTGCACCTAAACCCAGCCAAAGAGCTTTTCCGCAGACGACTCTGAGTATGTGATTGACAACAATTCCGCCTTCAAAAAGTCCTTGCGTCGGCACTTGAAAAGATATACCTGCATGATCATCAGGTCGGCTCATCGTTCCCCAAGCCATGCTGTGTACAATGCTCGGCGAAGGTCTGGCATAGCGCCAACCGCGATAGATCGGTCCAAAATGGTGCTCGAAAAACAGCGCTGCAAACCGATCAGCGGCAAACTCGTTAATACCTACTGTCTGGAATGCATTGTTGATATAAACCAAGCGACTGTTCACCGCATCGCCACCTGCCATGAAATACATTTTCATTAAAGGAACCTGCCCGTTGACCATCCCTGCATCCAAGCGGATTTGTGTCCGTCCTAAGCTCCTTATTCTTAGCATTTGCTCGAAGCTCAAGTCAATTTTTTGATAATCAAATCCACCGCCTAACATATCCATGCCCTGCGTTAGCCGCAGTTTAAATACCGGAAACGCGTGTCTTGAGAAAACGGTGCGCCCCATCATCTGAATATTATTTTCTTTAGCAAAAAACAGCAGGTCGGCTGTGGCCTCGGCAAAGCGAAAATCTGTTTGTTCTCTTTTTGTCCCGTCGTTTGCTGTGCGTATGAATCTGTAATCATAGGTTGGCTGGACTTGCTGCAAAGTCATGGAAAAAGTTGTGATAAGATTGCGGCGCGAGGGTCGTAAGCCAAAGTCTAAGCGCAGTTCCCGCACGCTATCCATAACAATCCCCAGTACGCTTCTGACGGTACTAGTGCTTAGCGATTGTCGCTGCCAAGGACTTCCAAAAGTGATCTGTCCTGCCTCGAACAGGTCTTGTCTGTACATCAACGAAGCATAAATACCCCGATTGGCGTTCAGATCGAAACGCAGCCAACCGCCATATTTCAGCGCATTGTCTCTGGTTCCCCAGCCTGCATAAGCCCCCATTGAGGCTACTTTTGAGATAGCTGAACCTGTCTCTATGCCAAGCCCGAATCTAGCGCCTTCGAAGCGATTAATACGCAACATTTTGGAAGGAATGAGGGTGAATTTACCTACGGGAAGGGCATCTGTGCCTAATGCCAGCGCTACATTGGCAAAAGTTTCAAGCCCGGTTTTTCTAAGCACAGAATCCATGAAAGTGTAGGTATTTTGCTCTAATGCAGACAAATCAAAAGGACGCACGGACTGCCAATAGCCGGCATCTCTTTTTCCGGCATCGGCTACTGTTTCTGAAGAAAGATGATTGAATATACTGGCAGGCGCTGCCCCCTCGCCTATTTGAATGTCAGATAAATAAGCAGATCCGATACCAATTAGATTATTATTTTTACCAATGGTTTGCCCTTTAAGTGTTACCAGCGTATTCAACTGTACGGGAAACCATCTGCCATTTGCCTGCCGCTCGTACAACTGGCGGAATCGAAGGGCAACCATAGCAGTTGAATCATAGGTTTCTGCAATGAGTTGCTGCACGGCGTAGTCGGACTTACTGATGCCTAATACCCCTTTCAAACCCTCAAAACGCACACCCTTGGCAGGCTCAAAACTAATGAGATAAATGGTATCCTGATTGACTATGGTGCTGTCTTCGAGTATAAAATGGTAGCGCGCTGTGCTGTTTCGCGTTAAGGGATTGAGATAATCCTTATTAAAAAGCGTAATAAAATCGCTGTAAAATCCAAAAGGTTGCAAATCGGTCGCCAACACCGAAAATAATGGATTCTGAAAGCCCGATATGCGACTGGCAAGTATGGTTTCCTTCACTTTAGCGGGCGCTCTGAATTTACGCTCGGAGATGGCTTCGCTCATAAACAAATGCTTTTGGCTAAAAGCTGCCTTAATCTTTTCACTTTTTGTATTTGCGGTATCTTTTGCTATTGCGAGGCTATCGGTTAAGTAGCTGCTTTTCAGCGCATAATCGCTTATTGCCTGCTCGGCTGCTGCTGTTCCTGAAACAGTAATGATGAATTTGTTGTAAACTTTATGAGCATATTCAGGTATTTTATCGGGGTCATGTATGGGTTTATTGGCTACCGCCTTCTTTATGATAGGATGTGCAGGATTTTCGCCTGCATAGATGACTAACTCGGCAAGTTCTCTGGATGCTTTTTTCACCACCAGTTCGTAAAACAGTGTTTTTTCGGTGTCTATGCTTATTGTTTGGGTCTCATAGCCAACTACACTTACTCTGAGCGCCCGAACGATGCTGCCTTCGGCAAGTTTTTTACTGAAGCGACCTTCTATGTCAGAGCTTGTACCATCCACTGCCTCCCCGTCGGCGCGTAGGAAGACTATGTTGGCAAATGCAATGCGCTCGCCTGTCTCCTTGTCTCTGATGATACCGCTGATCGTCTGCGCTAAAGAGATGTGTAGTGTGCCGAAAAGTCCCCAAAAAATCAGTAACAGGCGTAGTAAAAATGTCATAACGGCTAAATTTTAATTCATAGACAAATGTACGCAGCGAAGTTGCTTTAAGTTAACAACTCCTGATTTTTATTTAAGGCGCAAAATTTGATTGATCAAAAGCAAAGCCAATTTTTGATTGCTAAATGACGCGATTTATTTACCTGCTTCTGATGTATGGATGGTATCATTTGCCTGTGCAGGCACAGATCCGCCAACTCAAAATAGCGACCTCACTCAAGCCGCTTGCTGCCTCCGAAGTTGCAGTCAGCCCAGATAAAAAATATTTGATTTTCAAGCGTATGGATAAGCAGTGGGAATCGCAGCCTGTACTTTTTCGCACAGAATTATTATCTGACTCTACTTGTAGCGAACCCGAATTGATACCTGCTTTTTCCAAAAAAGATACCAAGGGAAAGTACATTTTTCGTCCGGGAACGCCATTTATTACTTACGATGGCAAGCAGATTTACTATGAATACGACCCTAAAAGCGACGAAGCGCCCAGCCGCGACAAAGGCATATGGGTCTATGACATAGCGACAGACAAGCATGAGGAGGTGATTAAAAGCGATTGGGGTTCTTCCCCCTCTGTCAGCCCCGATGGAAGGACGATTTATTTTGAGAGCAATGGTAAAATTTTCGTTGCAAAAAAAGATGCTAAGGGAGCATGGGGTAAACCATCTCCCCTACCCGCGCCTATTAATTCCGAAAATCCGGATGAAATGAATCTATTTCCTAAAATTCTGGAAGACGGCAAAACGCTTGTATTCTCAAGTAATCGTTCAGGTAGTTCGGGAGGCTGGGATCTGTATGCAGCCACTTTGCAAATGAACGGCAAATGGTCATTCCCTGTCAGTTTAGACTCATTAAATTCCAATGCAGATGAGAGTTGGAGCAGTATCTCCAAAGACCGGACGTTGTATTTTGTTCGCTGGCGCAGGCTGGGCGATGGCAAAGTCAATCAGAGCGAAGTTTTTAGCGTTCGCCTGCCTGCAAAAATTGATTTTACAGGTTTGAGTCTTTACAATGGTCATATTTACGATAACCTAACGGGTGTCCCTTTCCAATTAGGCGAGTTCACGTTTGCCAGCAATTCAAGTGAGTTAAGTCCTAACGCTTACAAAACGTTGGAGAAATTGGCTAAATTGCTGTTAGTCAAGCCGAATATTATCGTGGAAATTGGTGCGCACACCGACGATCGCGGCGATGAGGAGATGAATCTGCAACTTTCTCAGCAACGAGCAGAAAGCGTGGTCAGGTATCTGCTGGATGCAGGAGTACCTTCCAAGCAACTCAAGCCAAAGGGTTACGGCGAATCCTCTCCGGTTGTTCCTAACACGACCGATCTGAACCGAAAGAAAAATCGGAGGGTAGAATTCAAGTTAGTAGTTCAAGAATAATCTATCGGCTGTCAGATTTTCTATAAGGCGATTTTTCATAAATCTCCATTGCTCTGGGAATCAACCTATTCAGATTTTGAATGCGTGTTTGGCTGGAAGGGTGTGTAGATAAAAACTCCGGTGGCGAATTGCGGCTGGTTGCTGCCATGCGCTCCCAAAAGCTGGGAGCTACGCGCGGGTCGTAGCCCGCATAAGCAGAAAATAATAAGCCAATTTCATCAGCTTCTGCCTCTTGTTTGCGGCTGAAAGGCAATAGGATACCTACCTGCGTGCCAAGTCCATAGGCAGCCATCCATGCGGCCTGTGTTTCGCGTGGCTTATTGCTCAGAGCAACAGCCAAGCCCACTTGTCCGACCATTGCCAGCACGTTTTGGCTCATGCGTTCGTCTCCATGTCCTGCCAGCGCGTGAGCAATTTCATGTCCCATCACAACTGCCAAACCATCTTCATCTTTACAAATCGGAAGGATGCCTGTGTAAACTACTACCCTGCCGCCCGGCATACACCATGCATTGACCTGATCGTTTTCAACCAAGTTGAACTCCCATGCAAAATCTTTGATGCGATCCGACATATTCATCTGTGCCATGTATCTTTCCACGCCTTCCTTGATGCGCTCTCCTACCCTCTTAACGGTTGCAGAAGCCTGTGCATTTGTCGAAAGGCGATGCTGCTGCAAAAACTGGTTGTATTGTGTGGCGCTCATAGCAAGTAGCTCCCTTTGAGGGATCAGGCTGAGCTGAGATCTTCCCGTAACGGGAACTGTTTGGCAAGCTGCCATCAGAATAAAGGTAAATAGAATGGTATTGATCAGGAGCTTCATAATAAAGTAATTTCTCTTTTTTACGTGCAATTCTTTAACCAAGTTTCAGGGCAAACAGGCATACTGGCTAACTTGTATGTAAACACTACTACCTTCGCCTACTTCGGGCATGAACTTGGTTTTGGCTATGATTTGCCAATCGGCACCTGCAATCGTGTACTCACAATAATTACCAAAAAAGCGTATTTTTTTTACTATTCCTCTACACAATTCGTCGCCTGTATCAGATATAATGATGCTTTCAGGTCGAATGCAGATATATTTTACTAAAAAATTAATTTCGTTTGGACGTGTGAATGTGCCTATAGCAGATTGCAACATGCTTCCGTCTTTTACGGGCAGTAAATTTGCTTTGCCAAGAAAAACGGCCACGTATTCATTAGCCGGTTGGTAATAAAGGGTTTGCGGTTGTCCGTATTGTTGTAACTCGCCTTGTTTCATCACAGCAATACGATCTGCTGTTGCCAACGTATCGCGCGTATCGTGCGTTACAAACAAGGTGGTGATATTCAGGCTTTCAAGCAGGTCGAAGAGTTCGTCGCGCACTTGGTCTTTCAAGAGTTCATCTAAATTGCTGAAAGGCTCATCAAGTAATAGCAATTCGGGGCGAGGCGCTAAAGCACGTGCAATAGCTACGCGCTGTTGCTGACCACCCGAAAGCTGGTGCGGATAGCGTTTTTCGTAGCCCAGCAGACCTACTAATTCCAGCACCTCTGCCATCCGTTTTTGCCGTGCAGATTTCGCCTCGTTGATACCAAAGCACACATTCTCAGCAACAGTTAGGTGTGGAAACAGCGCATAGTCCTGAAAAACCATGCCTACTTTTCGCTTTTCGGGTTTGATCCACTCGTTTTCTGAGGCAACAACTGTATTGTTAATGCTAATCGAACCTGCCTGCGGCTTTTCCAGCCCTGCAATCAATCGCAATAGTGTTGTTTTACCGCAACCGCTTTCGCCGATAATTGCCACCAAATCGCCCCTCTCCACCTCAAGACTAATATTGTTGAGGGCGGGCTGTGTGGCATTGGGATAAGTTATAGCAACCTGACTGATTTTAAGCATGGCTACTGTCAAAATTGGAGCGTTCAGCTACCACGTAATCGTTTCTATTAGGCGAAGCAAGCGAAACCATTTCGGCTAAAAAGCCTGCCAAAAATAACTGTGTGCCAATAATAGCTGCTGTCAGTGCTAAAAAAAACAAGGGCTGATCTACAACATCGCGTGGTGGCGGCAGTCCGGGCTGCGATTTGATAAACTTTTCAAGTACCAGAAAAAATGCAATTCCGCCCCCCAGTAAAAAGGCTAACAAGCCAATTGTCCCAAAAAAGTGCATCGGGCGTTTGCGAAATTTTCCCACAAAAACAATAGACATTAAATCCAGAAAACCGTAAATGAAGCGCTCTAAACCAAATTTGGTAACGCCGTATTTGCGCGGGCGATGTTCGACAACCTTCTCTCCTATTTTTTTAAACCCTGCCCACTTGGCAAGCAGCGGAATATAGCGATGCATTTCGCCATAGACTTCAATATTTTTTACCACAGACTGCTTATATGCCTTCAGCCCACAGTTGAAATCGTGCAAATAGATACCGGAAACCCGACGTGTAGCCGCGTTAAAAATTTTGGTAGGAATGGTTTTGCTTAGCGGGTCGTATCGTTTTTTCTTCCAACCTGACACCATGTCAAAGCCCTCTTTGACAATCATATCGTACAGTTGGGGAATTTCGTCGGGACTGTCCTGCATATCTGCATCCATAGTGATGATTACGTTGCCCACCGCGGCTCTAAAACCCGTATTGAGCGCGGCGGATTTGCCATAATTCCGGCGAAAACGAATGCCTTTTATGGCTGCGTTTTGTCGCCCAAGGGTTTTGATAACTTCCCATGTGCGGTCAGCGCTGCCGTCATCTACGATAATCGCTTCATAATTGAAACGATTTTCCCGCATCACACGGTCAATCCATGCGCACAGTTCGGGGAGGGATTCGTCTTCGTTGTAGGCGGGGATAATGACAGAAATGTCTATTTTATTTTCGTTCATTTAGTTGTTTTTCTTGCGATAGTACACAAAGCGCCAGAATGTATGCCGCTCATAAGACGCAGGATCAAACCAACCTTTGTGCTCTTTTAAAAAGAGTCGTTCAATAAACGGCATCAAGACAATATGTTGAATTTTTTCCTTATCTCTTTTTTCAAACGCCTCGTTGTAAGGCTTCATGGAATTTATTTGTTTTTGCGCAACATCATCATATTCATAAGCAGGCACGACAGCTAAGCGACTAATATTTTTTCTATCATACAGCGAACGAAACATAGATTGGATGCTCGCTGGCCAAACGTATCTATCTGCCGGATTACTGACAATAAGAATCATATCATCCGAGTCGCTTTGTGCAACCACAGTCTTCAATAAGGCTTCGGTAGCATGGCAAGTACTTACATAGTTGCGAAGATGCCTAAACGCTTGTTCAGGGTTATCAGATACTTTAGGCATCATCTCCGCCGCTATGAGCAATAAAAGCGACAAAGTGTAAAACCTGTAGTATTCTTTATGAACTTGTAGTTCATGCAGCATAGCTGTTAATGCAAAAGCATTGGCAAACAAAGCGGGAAATAAATACCTCGTAACCCATCCGGATTGCGCATGAAGTATGACTTGCGGTAAAAGAATAGCAAGTAAAAACAAGAAAAAAATCAGAAAACCTTTTGTCGTTACATGTGATAAAAGGTTTTTCCATGTTATGAGGGTCAACAACAAGAAGCAACCACTGAATAGATATATATAAACTGTATTAGATGCGAAGAAGTTAAAAAAAACGCTTATGTATAAGCTAACAGGCGTATTTATGGAAACGCCCACTCCACGCGCATTAGCGCCTAAGTATATGAGAATATAAGCAATTTCTGCCAGAAATACCAATGCTGTTGGAATTGCCAGCGGAAGAATCTTAAATATCAATTGTTTCCATGTGAAATTATTTATTACGCTTAGTCGCCATGCATAGAATAATACAAATGCAGGCAACAAAAGAATAAAACTTTCTTTGGAAAGACTTGTCGCAATAATTCCCAGCAAAGAAAACAACAACCACTTAACGCTGTTTTTATTTGCGGCAATACTCAGCGATAAGAAAGTTAGCGAAGAGAAAAAAACGCCTACAGGTTCGCCGCACATATTATACCATATCCAAAATTGCACCCCAAACATCAACACGGCGGGAAACAATAACGATTCGCGCTGCGACCAACCTACCTGCCTGCCAGTTAAGTACAATATAAAAAATGAGAGCGCGCCTAAAAGCATAAAAAATGCTCTGATGCCAATCATATTCTCCCCAAAGAACTTAGAGAAGAAAGCAAAAACGATGTATCCCCAAAGACCAAAGCCAAACTTGTTGAATAAAATATTTTGAAAAATTTGTTTTAAGTCCTGATAAAAAGTTTTTCCATTGTTGTAATACACGTCAAGCCCTAAAAAAGCATAAGGGTCTAAGTCAGGATGAAGCCCTGCCGTGAGCAATCCCGTCGCATAGAAAAATACAGTCCACCCAAGTAGAATGAGTCCTAATATCTGCCAGTTATTGCGCATCTTTTCCAATTACCCAATCCTAACCAATTCGTGAAACTGAGCGGCGCGTTCTTCTATCTCGCTGTAAGACAGCCCGATGATGCGTTCCGGTCCAAATTTTTCAACGCAGAAAGAAGCCATCGCCGAACCGTAAATAATTCCGCGCTTCATGCTTTCAAACGAATAATCTTTGATTTTAGCAAGGTAGCCGACAAAGCCGCCTGCAAATGTGTCGCCGGCGCCTGTCGGGTCAAAAACTTCCTCCAAAGGTAGCGCCGGCGCATAAAAAATTTTGTCTTCGCCAAAGAGCAAAGCGCCATGCTCTCCTTTTTTGATAATCACATACTTAGGTCCCATTTCGTGGATGCGGCGAGCCGCTGTCCGCAATGAATATTCGCCCGTCAGTTGGCGCGCCTCCTCATCGTTGATAGACAACACATCAACCAAAGTCAAGGTGTAGCGCAACTCGTCCATAGCAATATTCATCCACAGATTCATCGTGTCCATAACGATGAGTTGGGGTCTGTTTTTCAGCCGATTAATCACTGTTGATTGAATAGAAGGCGTAAGGTTTCCCAACATCAACACCTCACAATCCTGATAACTGTCGGGAATAATCGGGTCAAAATCTTCCAACACGTTCAACTCTGTAACCAGTGTATCGCGGGTGTTCATATCGTTGTGGTAGCGACCTGCCCAGAAAAACGATTTCTTATCTTGTTTTACTTGCAAACCTTCGGTATTGATGCCGTGCTTTTGAAAGTTGGCAATATCGTTGGGGTCAAAGTCATAGCCTACGACTGCCACCAGATTAACTTTAGGTGCAAAATAGGAGGCAGACAGTGTGATATAGCTGGCAGAGCCGCCAATAACTTTATCAGCTTTCCCAAAAGGGGTTTCTAAGGCATCAAAGGCAACAGTGCCTACGGCAAGTAAACTCATATGTAAGATTCTTTTTCTCGGTTACAGGCGCGAAGTTAGCAAATGGGCAGTAAACTTGTAGGCATTAATAATTATGAACCCAAAATCAATTTATAATGATTTCTTTTGTGGAAACCTGATCGTTTTGCTACCTTTGCAAAGGTACATGATTTCGTATGGTTTCATGTAATCCGATATATGAGATATGGCAACAGCAATCGCATACACCGAAGAGAGTATTAAGTCCTTAGACTGGCGCGAACATATCCGCTTACGTCCGGGCATGTACATCGGCAAACTTGGAGATGGTTCGGCACACGACGATGGAATTTATGTGCTTGTCAAAGAAATTATTGACAATAGTATTGACGAGCATATGATGGGATATGGCAAACATATTGACATTACCATTACTGATCGCCGCGTAGAGGTTCGCGACTACGGACGCGGCATCCCGCTGGGCAAAGTAATAGACTGTGTGAGTAAAATTAACACAGGCGGTAAGTATGACAGCGGTGCTTTTCAGAAATCCGTAGGTTTGAATGGCGTAGGTACGAAGGCTGTCAATGCCCTTTCTACTTACTTCAGCGTAGAATCTTTTCGCGACGGTGAAACGAAAAAAGCCGAATTCCAGTGTGGTAAAATTATTCGTGAGCATGAGATAGTAAAAACTACCGAAAAAAACGGCACAAGGATTATTTTTGAGCCCGACAATACAATTTTCAAACATTACCACTTCATTCCTGAGTTTCTGGAAGACCAGATTTGGAATTATGCATTCCTCAATGCAGGGCTTACCATCAACTACAATGGAAGAAAATATTTTTCTAAAAACGGTCTGGCTGACTTACTCGTGCGCAAAGTCAACGAAGAAGATATGCGTTACCCTATCGTTCATCTGAAAGGCGATGATATTGAGATAGCCATGACTCATACCGGCCAGTATGGTGAGGAATATTATTCTTTTGTCAATGGACAGCATACTACACAGGGAGGTACGCACCTTACCGCTTTCCGCGAAGCTATCGTAAAAACGCTCCGCGAGTTCTACAAAAAACAGTTTGAAGCCTCTGACATACGTGCCTCTATTGTGGGCGCAATCGCTATCCGCGTACAAGAACCTGTTTTCGAGTCGCAAACCAAAACCAAGTTGGGCAGCGAAAATATTTCTCCCGAAGGCGTTAGCATTCGCAAATTTATCAACGATTTTGTCAGCAAAGCCTTAGATGACTATTTGCACAAACATCCTGAAGTCGCTGATGCCTTGCTGAAGCGGATTTTACAGTCAGAGCGCGAGCGTAAGGACATCGCAGGCATTAAGAAATTAGCCAACGAACGTGCCAAGAAAGCCAATCTGCACAACAAAAAACTACGCGATTGTCGTTTGCACTTCAACGAAGGTAAAGATGAGCGCCGTTTTGAGTCCACATTATTTATCACCGAGGGCGACTCTGCCAGTGGCAGCCTGACCAAGGCCCGCGATGTACAAACCCAAGCGGTATTTAGTTTGCGAGGAAAGCCGCTGAACTGTTTCGGCATGACTAAGAAAATCGTTTACGAAAACGAAGAGTTCAACCTCTTGCAACATGCACTCAACATTGAAGACGGCTTAGAGGGGCTGCGCTACAATAAAATTGTGATAGCAACCGATGCCGACGTGGACGGTATGCACATCCGCCTGCTCTTGCTGACTTTTTTCTTGCAATTTTTCCCTGATTTGGTGAAAAATGGGCACGTTTATATTCTGGAAACGCCACTTTTCCGCGTGCGCAACAAGCAAAAAACTATTTATTGCTATTCGGAAGAAGAAAAGCAGGCAGCGATCAAGCAATTAGGTGCAAAACCCGAAATCACCCGATTTAAAGGATTAGGCGAGATTTCCCCTGATGAGTTTGGGCGCTTCATTGGCGAGGATATGCGCTTAGAACCGATTATCCTGAAAAAAGATACCCCGATCAACAAACTGCTGGCTTACTACATGGGTAAAAACAGCCCCGAGCGCCAGCAGTTTATCATTGAAAACCTTCGGATAGAGTTAGATTCGCCGGTCATTCCCGAATTCTGAACAACTTGATAACCTACGCAAACTAACCTTTGTAGGCAATGCGATAAATAACGTTTGCTTTATCGTCTGATACGAGCATAGAACCATCGGGCATCAATTGTACGTCCACAGGTCTGCCCCATGCCTCGTCGGTAGCTTCATTGAGCCAGCCTTCTGCAAAGGTCTCATAGGCTGCGGACTTATTATCGGGTGTAATGCGCACCAAACTTACGCGATAGCCTGACTTCTTGGAGCGATTCCATGAACCGTGTTCGGCAATAAACAGATGATTCTTATAGGTTTCAGGAAACATTGTGCCGTTGTAGAAACGACAGCCTAATGCTGCCACGTGTGGGCCAAGCACCTGTGTAGGTGGTACAAAGTCGGAACAAGGGCGCTTTTTGCCAAATTCGGGATCGGGCAGATCGCCTTGGTGGCAGTAGGGATAACCGAAATGTTGCCCCGCCCGCGCCACATGGTGGAGTACATCGCCGGGAATATCATCGCCCAGCATGTCGCGCCCGTTGCTTGTAAACCAGAGATCTTTGCTTTCGGGATGCCAAGTAAAACCTACGCTGTTGCGGATGCCGTGGGCATATATTTCAAAATCCGAACCATCAGGATTCAAGCGCGTAATAGTAGCATATACAGGGTTATCTAAGCGCTCGCAGATGTTGCAGGGCGCGCCAACAGGTACGTAGAGCTTATCATCAGGACCGAAAGCGATGAATTTCCAGCCGTGATGCTTGTCGGTCGGGAACTTGTCGTACACAACAACAGGTGCAGGCGGATTGTCTAAGTTTTCTTCAATATTATCAAAGCGTAGAATACGACTTACTTCTGCCACATACAGGCTGCCATCGCGGAAAGCCACGCCGTTGGGCATTTCCAGCCCCGAAGCAATAACTTTGACCTCATCGGCACGAAAATCGTTGTCCCGATCAATGATTGCATAGACTTTGTCGCCCTGACGGTTGCCTACATATAGCACACCCGAAGGCGAGAGGCACATCGAGCGGGCATTGTTTACCTCGGCAAATACGCTGATGCTGAAACCTTCGGGCAGTTTAATTTTGTCCAAAGGCAGCTTTTTGTCGAAGGGATGCGGCTCGGCTTGTGTGGCAGTATTGTTTCCGGAATTTTCAGTAGTTCCGCAAGCCGTTACCCCAAAGATAGCAAGCACAATACCGATTTTTTTTGCAAATGATGCCATAACTGTTAAAAGATTGTCGGCGAGTTAATTACAAGGAATAGGGAAATTGCTGATTGCGTATAGGTTGCGGTGAGAAAAATGCCACCATTCTGTTTTAATCGTCCGAAAGTTATTGCTTTTCATAGCGTCCTGCAAGATCCGACGATTCTCCCGCACTTGCTTGCTATGCGGAAAATCCAGATGCGCCTCTTTGCCAAAGAAATCGAAAGGCGAACCCATATCTAATTCATTGCCTGCTGCATCTACCAGCGTCAGATCTATGGCACAGCCTCGATTGTGCATAGAACCCTTGCGCGGGTCTGCTACGTAATTCTTATTGGGCGTTTTTTCCCACATGCGCCATTGAACGGCAAGCGGTCTGTAACCGTCGTAAATCTTCATCCTGTAGCCTTTGGCTTTGACGATTTGATGAGCTTTGACCAAGTCCTCCGCTACTTTTTTGCGCAAAAATACCCGCCCACAATCATACAGGATCTCACCCGTAAAGTTGTCCTTAGTTGCGTATTTTACGTCCAGTACAAAAGTTGAGTCTAATTGGATCAATTCTACCCAAGAGGTATCAGGCGGGATTGTATGGGTTGGCTCACCCTTGCCGATTGAGCGAGCCTCAATTTGGCAGGTCAATAACAAGACTGCCGGCAGTAGAAATAGTGGGTATCTCATGGGAAACATTCATAAGATAACATTCCCAACCAATTAACCTAACTGGTTTCGGATGCTACATGCTCAAGAAATGGCATCTGTTGTTAGACAGTCATCACCCAACCGTGTGTATCAGGTTTGCGACCTCGTTTGATGTCTTCCAGTTCGGTATAAACGCGGTTGCTGAACTGGCGGGTTTCTACGGCAGGCAGTTCGTAGAGCGTACCCTCGTAGCCGATAGTTTTGATGTGAGCGATCGTAGCGGCTGTACCCACTCCGAAGGCTTCCTGTACGGTGCCGTTTTTAATGCCTTCGATTACTTCGGCGACACTTGCTTTGCGCTCTTCTACAGGCATTCCCCACTCGCGAGCTAATTGCAATACGGTTTTACGCGTGATGCCTGGGAGTATGGTATCAGTTTCAGGCGCAGTAACTACTGTGCCATTGATTACAAACATAATATTCATAGAACCTGCTTCCTCAATGTACTTATGCTCTTTACCGTCTGTCCAGAGTACTTGATCATAACCTTCCTCGTAGGCTAATTTAGTAGGGTACATTGCGGCGGCATAGTTACCTGCTGCTTTGGCAGCACCTGTACCGCCTTCAGCAGCGCGGGTGAAGTGCGTTTCTACTTTTACTTTCACAGGGGCAGAATAATAAACTCCTGCGGGCGAGCAGAAAATCAGGAATTTAAAAGTTTCGGAAGGGCGCAAGCCAATAAAGGCATCCGTAGCAAATAACACGGGACGAATATAAAGTGAGCAACCCTCGCGCGAAGGCACCCAATCGCGGTCTAAGTTGAGCAGTTCGCGCAAGCCGCCCATGAAAATCTCTTCGGGAATTTGGGGCATGCACATCCGCACTGCTGATTTGTTCATGCGCTTAAAGTTCTCATCGGGACGGAAACACAAAACTTCTCCTGCCGTGTTTTTATAGGCTTTCAGTCCTTCAAAAATTGACTGCCCGTAGTGAATGGCAGACAGCGCGGGGCTAAAGCTCAAATCCTGATAAGGCATGATGCGGACGTTTGTCCACCTGCCGTTGATATAGTCGGCAGAAAGCATGTGATCGGTAAAAATGCGCCCAAACACAGGATTGTTTAAATCTACTTGCGGTAGCCGCGACTGTGTTGTTTTTTCAATTGCTAAATCAAGAGCAAGTGTGTTTTCCATCATTTATAGAGTTTGAAATTGACAATCAGTTATTTCGCAAAATCTGGATGGTTTCTAGTAACTCGTTGTGTAGTTGCGGGGTGCAGGAAGCTACAATTTCTCTTCCGAAAAGAAAATTATCGCCGTTGTGAAAATCGGAAATAATACCGCCCGCTTCTTTAACAATGAGCGTACCTGCTGCAACATCCCAAGCGTTGAGGTTCTTTTCGTAGAAAGCCTCAAAGCGCCCGGCAGCTACATAAGCCAGATCAACAGCAGCCGAGCCGATGCGTCGGAAACCATGTGTTTGTATCAGCAGTTGTTTCAATACTGCCAGTGTACGATCTACCTCCGAAGTATCGTAGGCAAATCCTGTCGCAATCAGCCCTTTGGATAGGTTGTGTTCTGCTGAAACGAACAGTCTTTTGCTGCCGCGCCATGCGCCACCACCTTTAGTGGCATGAAAACATTCGCCACTGAAAGCCTCTTCTATAACACCCAGAACAACCTCATCGCCCTGAATCAGCCCGATACTGACTGCATAGGGAGGCACGCCATGAATAAAATTCGTTGTGCCGTCTAAGGGGTCAATGACCCAATTGAATCCGCCCTGTATGCGTTGGCCCGTACCCTCTTCGGCAATGAAACCTGCCTCAGGTAAGAGTTTGGAAAGCCTCTCTACAATCATCTCTTCTGCCTGCTTGTCCACATAAGAAACAAGGTTGTTGCGTCCTTTTTCTTCCACCTGTGCGCGGTCAAATCGTTCGGACTCGCGGCGGATAAAATCGCCTGCCGAGCGGGCAATTTGTACAACAGACTGACAGAGATTTTGTAATTTCACTTACCTAGTTTTTTTAGCCCAAAATTAACTTTTTTTGCCTGAAAAATGCCTTGTAAAAACGCGTTCTGCATATGAATTCAGCACGTTTTGAAGCTACACTTGCCTATCTGTACAACTATCTACCTATGTTCCAACGCGTTGGAGCAGCTGCGTTGAAGTCTGATTTAACCAATGTCATCGCTTTATGCAAGCATTTAGGCGATCCGCAGCAACACTTTCCCTGCATACACATAGGTGGCACTAACGGCAAGGGCAGTAGTTCGCACCTAATTGCAGCTATTTTGCAGGCCGCAGGCTATCGGGTAGGGCTGTACACCTCGCCGCACTTGAAAATCTTTACCGAACGCATCCGCATCAACGGACAAGAAATTGATCAACAGTGGGTTACCGACTGGGTTGAGAAGTTGAAACCGACTATTGAGCAAATCAAGCCTTCATTTTTTGAAGTAACAGTTGCAATGGCATTTGATTACTTTGCTCAAAATCAGGTAGATATTGCTGTAATTGAAGTCGGGCTGGGCGGTCGCTTAGACTCAACGAATATCATCTCCCCTATCCTTTCGCTGATTACCAACATCAGTTACGACCATCAGGAGCTGCTCGGCGATACGCTGCCCCAGATTGCTTTTGAAAAAGCGGGAATCATTAAGCGTCACATCCCTGTGGTTATCAGCGAAAAACAAGAGGAGGTCAGCGCAGTGTTCCGGCAAAAAGCAACACAAGAGCAGGCAGCTATTTACTTTGCTTCCGACCACTATCGTGCTAAAAGTAAGGAAATCGGAATCTTTGATATTTACAAAGACGGGGATTTGTTCATGCCTTGCGTCAAGTGCCAGTTATTGGGAGATTATCAGGAAAAAAATCTGGCGGGTGTTGTTCAGGCAGTAGCATGCCTGCAAGCGCAGGGTTGGAAAATTGACAATAGAGCAATCCGCGAGGGTATAGCCCAAGTAATTACGCTGACAGGTTTGAAAGGTCGTTGGCAAATTATTCGTAATCAGCCACTTGCTATTTGCGATGTCGCTCACAACGAAGGAGGCTTGCAATATGTCATCCGTCAGATCGCACACACACCGCATAAACACCTGCATTTTGTACTGGGCGTAGTGGCAGATAAGTCTCTGGACAAAGTGCTGCCCTTGCTGCCTAAAGATGCTACTTATTATTTTTGTAAACCTGATTTACCGCGTGGCTTAGATGCAGTAATTTTGCAGGAACAGGCGGCAAGCTATGGCTTAGTTGGCAAAGTCTATCCATCTGTTAATCAGGCATATCAGGCGGCTCTTGCAGCAGCACAACCCGATGACATGGTATTTGCAGGCGGAAGCACCTTCGTTGTGGCTGAGATAGAAGATTTGTAAGTATTTTGTATTTTTGCCTAAAGACATGCTGTCATGCAAAGTTTGCCGATGGTTCAAAACAAATTTGAGGAAGTAAAAAAGATTTTCATTGCTTATCTGGAACGCAAAGAGTTGCGCAAAACCCCCGAGCGCTTTGCTATTCTGGAGGAAATCTACTCGCGCCAAGACCATTTTGATGTAGAATCACTCTATATCAGTATGAAAAACAAGAACTACCGTGTAAGTCGTGCGACTGTCTATAATACACTGGACTTGTTGGTAGAGTGCGATCTGGTTACCAAACATCAGTTTGGCGGCAATTTGGCGCAATATGAAAAATCTTATGGCTATCGCCAACACGACCATTTGATTTGTGTAGATTGCCATCAAGTGCTTGAGTTTTGCGATCCGCGCATACACAATATCCAAAGTATGATCGGTGAACTGCTACAATTTAATATCCAGCACCACTCGCTCGTACTCTATGGTGCTTGCCAACGCACCGACTGTGCCAATAGAAAAGATAAGCCAACCATCCACAGCAATGGATAATTTTTTTACACAAATTATTGATAATCGAATTTTAAAGATCACTATTATAGGAGACTTGCTGGGTGAGAAAAATGAGTCTGACATCATTCAATATGTAGAGCAGCAGTTGCCACAGCACATAGTTTTTGTCGCTGTTGATATTTCGCAAGTGCCCTATATGAATAGTTCGGGTCTGACTGTGCTTATCAGGCTGCTGACCAAGTTTCGCAATCGCAGCGGCGACTTAGTGCTGATTCAGCCTTCAGCATCGGTTAAAAAGTTGTTGCTGATTACCAAATTAAACCAAATTTTTCATATTTTTGATACTCCTGAGGCTGCTTTTACCTACCTCTCTCAACCGCAGAAGAGCAATTAACATACCGGCAGGTGTGCAGAATGCGCTTTTATTTGCGCCCGAACTTCTCTACATTAGCAGCCTTAAATCAAACTTGTATGGATATTTTACTCGGTTTGCAGTGGGGCGATGAAGGAAAAGGAAAAATTGTTGATTTTATTGCACCTGATTATCAAGTGGTTGCACGTTTTCAGGGCGGACCTAACGCAGGACATACTTTGCATTTTGACGGAATTAAGCACGTACTGCATCAAATCCCATCGGGCGCTTTTCGCCCCGAAATTAAGAACCTGATCGGCAACGGCGTAGTATTAGATCTGCATACGCTGAAAAACGAAATTCTGAGTCTGATCAAACTAGGCATAGACCTTACAAAAAACCTATTCATTTCCAAAAAAGCCCAATTGATTATTCCTACCCATCGCGCGTTAGATGCCGCTTCGGAAAGGCAAAAAGGCGATAACAAAATCGGTTCTACGCTGCGCGGTATTGGCCCAACCTATTCCGATAAGGTAGCTCGCGTAGGCTTGCGCGTAGGCGATATCCTGCTGCCTGACTTCAAAGATCGCTACAATGCACTGAAAGAGAGACACTTAGAGCAATTGCGATTCTATGCCTACGAAATCCATTTGGAGGAGCAAGAGCAACTCTTCTTCGAAGCTGTAGAGTTTATTAAAAAATACTCCTTGGTTGATAGCGAATATTTTATCAACGACGAAATCAGTCGAGGCAGCCGCGTCTTAGCCGAAGGCGCACAAGGTTCGCTCTTGGATATAGACTTTGGCTCCTATCCTTTCGTAACCAGTTCTAACACAACCGTCGCAGGCGCTTGTACAGGTTTGGGCGTAGCACCGCATCAAATCGGTGAAGTTTTAGGTATTTTCAAAGCCTACTGCACCCGAGTAGGTAGCGGCCCATTCCCGACAGAATTGTTTGACGCAACAGGCGAACGTCTGCGCCGCACAGGCCACGAGTTTGGCGCAACAACCGGCCGTCCGCGCCGCTGCGGTTGGTTAGATCTCCCAGCACTCAAATACGCTGTGATGATTAACCACGTAACCCAACTGCTGATGATGAAAGCCGACGTACTGAATGAATTTGAAGAAATTTGCATCTGTACGCACTACGAACTACCGGACGGCACTATCACAGATCGCCTGCCTTATTGCCTCAACAGCACACCGGTAAAGCCTATTTACCGAAGTTTCAAAGGCTGGCAATGTGAACTGACTGATTTGCAGTCATTTGACAAACTGCCTGAGGCACTGGCAGCTTATGTCGGTTTTATTGAAAAAGAAGTTGGAGTTCCTATTACATTACTTTCCTACGGCTCTGATCGCAAGCATACCCTGATGCGATAAAATGCAGATAGTAGATAGTAGAAGGAAGTCATCCCGAAGATCCGGGTAGTGTACGGATTTAGGTAGCCAACACAGCAATCTGCTTCATCTGCCTTGTCAGTGTTCTAAAACTTCGGGATGACTATTTCCCATGAGTTACTCATGCGAATATTCGCGCTTATAGGCTTCTACTAACACCAGAAAGTAAGAGATCAGCAGCGGGCCGATAACTAAGCCAAGAATGCCGAAAAATTTCACCCCAAAAATTACTCCCAGAATAGTTATCAGCGGATGAATATCACCTAACTGTTTTGCTATTGAAAAACGCAGTACGTTGTCAATATTCATTACCAGTACAGCACCGTAAATGATCAGTCCGATGCCGCCAAACGAGTTACCCTGACTAATGGCAATCAGACCGGCAGGCACCCAGATCAAGGGCGTACCAAGAACAGGAACAAAAGCCATAAAGGCACTGATCACTCCCCAAAATAGCGCGTCCTTAAGTCCAAAAATCAGAAAACCAATCGCTACGAGTCCGCCTTGAATGAGTGCAATCAGCGTTTGTCCCAAAACATTGGTTTTCACGTTGTTCTCCAATTCAGCAAACATTTTCTGGACAGTCACTCGATCAAAAGGTAAGTAGTAATAAATACCTTCAATCACTTGTTTTTCATTGACAAAAAGATAGTACAGCACAAAGTACATTATCGTAACGCCGATAAATAAGGTTAGCGTACCAGACAATAGCGGTGTAAACAAACTCGTAGCAAACTCCCCTATCTTACTAACTGCCTTTTGCAGCAATTCGGGATTTTGTAAATCTATTCCCGTAAAGGTTTGTAGTTCAACAACAAATGGGTTATTCATCAGGTTATTGATGTAATTTACAAATGTAGAGGTGTAGCTTGCATAGAAAATAATCTTTTTTGCGATCATAATGCTGGTCAGGATTAGCGGAATGGTAATGATAAAAAGAGAGATAACAATGATCAGTGCAGCGCTAATACTCGGTTTCCAGCCTCGTTTAACCGTAAGAAAATTGTACATTTTGCGAAATAATACATACATAATAATACTTCCGATCAGTGCAGGGATATATTCTATCATCCCGTAGAGAATTGCACAACCGAGTATCAATATCAGCGATATATGCAGTGCAAGGCGCTGCTGCGGAGTGTATATTTGCATAAAATCAAATGAGTGTTCGTCTGTTATATGAATGACCGATTCAAATTAACAATTCTTCTATGGGAAATCATACCAATACAACGAAAAGAAGCCGGATACAATTGCTAACCGGCATCTTGCTGTTTGTCTCGGTTGCCTGCGGTTCTGAGGAGTCCGGCAAGGTTAATAAAGATGCGGGAAAATTCTTTCTTCGCGGAAAAGCCGCACTGCAACAAAAAAATTATGAAGAGGCAATCCGCTTTTTCAAAGAAGCTGTTAAAAAAGACAGCACCTTTGCTGATGCGTGGAATAACTGGGGAGTAGCCGAGGCAGCGCTTGGCCGCTATCAGGCCGCTATCAGCGCCTACGAAGGTGCCATTAGAGCAGACAGCACATTTACCGACGCATACTACAACCGCTCAAATGCCTTTTTTGAGATAGCAAGAATGGAGGATGCCCTGTCTGACATCAATAGGGTGGCTAATATTTATACAGATTCGGCCTACGTATTTGTCAGTCGTGGAGTTATTCTGGCAAAGTTGCAGCAGCCCGACCGCGCTTTTGAAGACTTTACAACCGCTATTCGATTGGATGCCCGCAATGCAGATGCTTATATCAACAGAGGTACGCTGCTTTTTGAGCAAAAACAATACGCCAAAGCACTTGAAGATTTTGAAAAAGCACTCCAGTTGCAACCTAATAATCACTTTGCTATCAATAATATAGCTACGGTTCAAATGGCACAGGGACAATACACAGACGCGCTGGAAAAACTCAATCAAGCTATTGCTCAAAGCCCGCGTCAGCCTTATTACCTCAACAACCGTGCATTTGCTCACCTGATGACAGGCAACCTCGCCGCCGCTCGTGAAGATCTGAAAATGTCGCTTTATTACGACGAGAACAACAGTTGGGCGATTCGTAATGCAGGCATTCTCGCACTCAAAGAAAATAATGCCGATAGCGCACTAACCATGCTGCAAAAAGCATTTGAAATGAACCCCGCGACAGGCGAAATTCACTACTATCTGGGGCTGGCATATTTGGCGGCAGGTAATAAAAGAGCAGCCTGCGAACAGTGGCAGCAGTCGCTGACAAAGGGCGAAAAGCAAACCATCGCCGAGATGCGCAGCAACTGCCGCTAATGGGTTTAAACATCTATCACGGCTAATGTCAAACGACTGACGCATACCAATCGCTGCTGATCGTCGTGGATTCTGATGTCCCAAACATGTGTATTTTTGCCGATGTGCAGCGGGGTAGCTTTGCCTGTAACATAACCATCGCGCACGCTGCGGATATGGTTGGCGTTAATTTCCAGACCAACACAGGCTTTGCCTTCGGGCAGCATCAGGAACCCTGCCATGCTGCCTAAAGTTTCGGCAAGCACAACGGAAGCCCCCCCGTGTAGCAAGCCCATCGGTTGGCGTGTACGATCGTCTACCGGCATTCTGGCAGAGAGTGAGTGATCTCCTACTTCGGTAAATTCTATCCCCAGATGTGTAACCATATCTGCACGACGGTGGGCATTCATCTGCTCTACGGTGATTTGTTTGACAAATTTCATATAAAAAAAGAGTGGCTTAATAATTGTGGTACAGAGTTAATACATAGCAAATGACAATCTGCGCGCTGTTTTAACAAAGTCAAGCAGCTACGCGTTCCAATGAAAACAACGCAACTTACTTCCTATTGAGTGATTTGAAAACATTTCTACACCTTATTTATGAAAGAAATTTACATCATACGCCACGGCGAAACCGAATTCAATAAGCGAGGTTTTGTGCAAGGCAGCGGTATTGACTCTAACCTCAACGATACCGGACGCAGACAAGCACAGGCTTTTTTTGAGCACTATCGCTACGTTGAGTTCGATAAAATTTATGTTTCTGCGCTTAGAAGAACATGGCAAAGCGTAGAGCCTTTCTTTTTGAAAGGTATCCCTATGCAGGCGCTATCCGGGCTTAATGAGATTAGCTGGGGGCATAAAGAAGGCAAAGTGCTTAGCAACGAGGACGATCTGCAATACTTTGACATGCTCAAGTCATGGCGCGAAGGCGACCTTACCGCTAAAGTTCCCGGCGGCGAAAGCCCCCTTGAGGTTGCTGCAAGACAGCAGGTTGCGCTGCGATACATCATGCAGCAGACAAATGAACAACGCATACTGATTTGTATGCATGGTAGAGCCATGCGTATATTTCTGAGCCAGCTATTAGACACCTCACTCAGCAGCATGGATCAATATGATCACGGGAATTTATGCCTGTACGTGGTTAGCTATGACGGTGAAAAATTCCAACTGCAAGTAGCAAACAGTACCGAGCATTTTATACACCTACCTCCTACCATAGGCAATGACAAGCCGCATGACTTCCACGCACACAAGGTAGCAGTTGTACAAAAGCCTTAGTATTGATTTTATGATTTGCGCGGTATTTCTCCGCCGAGCAAAAAGATAGCCGGTACTTTGCCAAGTACGGGCTTATTTTTTTGCCAATCGGCAACCCTTTGCGTCTTTATCAGTTCATCAGGCGCGGTCAGATGTGCCGCGATGCAGAGTTGCGTATGCGGCTGCAAATGTGCAAGCATATCGTTCACCAATGCATCATTGCGGTAAGGAGTTTCTATAAAAATCTGCGTTACACCGTGAGCCGCTTGGCTTTCCAAGTACTTTAGTGCCTTTATCTTATCTTGCTTCCGGATCGGGAGATAGCCATTGAATGTGAACATCTGCCCGTTCAACCCCGAAGCCATCAGCGCCAGTATGATTGACGAAGGCCCCACCAATGGAACTACCCTGATGCCTGCGCGATGCGCATACTGTACGGCTACATTCCCCGGATCGGCAATACCCGGACAGCCTGCCTCCGACATGACACCCACCGATGCGTGCTGTGGAATCTCCTTAAAGTATTCGGCAACTTGTTGCAGATTGGTGTGCTTGTCAAGCCCAAAAAACTTCATCTGTTCAATAACGCGCCCCGTTTTAAGAGAGGCAATAAAACGGCGCGCCGTTCTTGCATTTTCTACTAGGTAGTAGTCAGTTACAGCGACTATCTCACGTGCTTGCGGAACTAACAGATTATCAGCCGATTGCGTATCGGCTAATGGTAGCGGGATCAGGTATAGCACAGTTTGTAACGTGGGTTTAACAATAAATTAACGCTGTTTCAGATGACAAAAAATTAAGCCAATCTACTTTTGCAGGCTATTACTTGCAAATATCTTTTCAGAAAGGCAGTTGACAAAAATAAAAACACTCACTCAAAATGCCTGTTACAGCCCAGACGAATAATCAAAGAGCATCTAATAGGCCGCTGCCATTGCTCCGTAGGTTATACCTTACTTCTTTCTGGAAAATTTTCTGGCTTGCAGGGCCTGTTTTGTTGTTTTTATTTTCATTAGAACTATTGAGTGTGGCTTGCGCAATGCTTAGCAAAGATCTGCTTGATAGCATACTCAGCGCTACACAGAATCCTTTCATCGGGCTTTTTATTGGCTTGCTGACAACTGCCATTGTTCAAAGCAGTTCTACCACCACCTCAATGACTGTTGCAGTAGTTGCAGGAGGCACATTAAATCTTGAAACTGCAATTCCTGTTATTATAGGTGCAAACATCGGCACAACAATCACGGCAACAGTAGTTGCATTTAATCATATTTTTCGCCGCAAAGAATTCCAACGCGCACTTTCGGCAGCTACAATCAACGGTTTTTTTAACATTCTGACAGCATGTGTGATCCTGCCATTAGAGTATTATACAAATTTTTTTAGCGATCTCTGCATCAAAACCGCTTCTGTTTTTGTTTCTGCCGATGCACAAAATACAGACCATATAAGAGAAAGCAGCGGGCGGTTGCAGTATCTTGCAGAATACATTGCAGCATCGCTACAGTCTTATCCTATCCTTGTAGCTTTAGGTGCGGTTTTACTGCTTTTCATAGCGATCTACTGGCTCGGGCTGATCCTGAAAAGCCTTTTTATGTACAACGTAGGTAAAAAAATGGATCAGGTCGTATTCGGTACGCGCTGCAAATCTCTTTTCTGGGGGCTATTTTCTACTATGCTGTTGCAGTCCAGTTCTGTTACGACCTCGTTTGCCGTACCATTGGTTGCTAATAAAAAAGCCTCTTTGCGACAAGTTTTTCCTTTTATTATGGGCGCAAACGTAGGAACTACTTTCACAGCCATCATAGCCGCATTGAATAACGTTGAAGTTTCGTTAAGTATCGCTTTTGCCCACTTTTTGTTCAATGTTTCGGGTGTATTGATCTTCTTTTTTCTCCCCGTCATCAAAGAAATCCCCTTGCTGTGTTCCCAACTTCTGAGCAGGTTTGCCATGCGTTATCGCCTCGCAGGTTTTCTGTATGTACTGCTCGTTTTCTTTGCGATTCCTTTTTTACTTATTCTTTTTTCGGAAAAGTAGGAACTGTTTTTGCAACTTGCGTAACCGTATTTTACTCCTATCCCACACCCACATGATCTTACGCATAACGCTGATGCTTTTTGCGGCAGTTTTGTTATCGGTTACTGCTTGCAAACCCTCTCAAAAAAACCGTAAGGCGGCTACAGGCAAGAAGCCCGCGACAGTCAAAGTAGCAGCAAAGCCCGCAGAAGAGACCGCAACACTCCTGCCTGACGAACAAGAAAGCCGCCCTGCACCCGACTTTGACGATGCAGCATTAGATAGCGTACTTTCTTTCATCCGAAGCAAGTTCCCTGATGCCGAATCTAAAGGAGAGGTTTTCAAAAAAAATCGTTTAGGCAAGCGCATTGAGATTGCTTCGATCAGCCCCGACCAAATCATTCAGACAGCAGAAAGCTATAAAGGTACTCCGCATAGTTTCGGCGGCGACAGCAAAAAAGGGATTGACTGCTCCGGGCTGGTAGCAGTATCATTTCGCAGCTCCGGAATCGCAGATTTTCCGCACGGCTCCCAAGAGCAGGCTTACTTTGGCAAAATTATTTCGGGGATAGAAAAACTGCAACGCGGCGACTTGGTATTCTTTACAGCAACCTATCCAACCCCTAAACTGCTGACCCACGTAGGCATCTATTTAGGTAACGGCAAATTTATTCACTCAACAACAAGCAAAGGAGTAATCATTACCGATTTCAAAACTTCGGAATACTGGCGCATGCACTACGCCTTTGCTACGCGCCTGTTCATAACCAGTCCTCCACTTACAAGAAGTTCAAAGTAGGTTTTTACAAGAAAAACTTGGGGAATCAGCAATAATATCGTATCATAGTGCAAACAAATGATTATTCACCATGGGATTCGATTTAGTTTCTTTAGCTACTATTCTTGCACTCATCATCATAGGCATATCGGTACTGACTTATTTCGTGCCGCTTAACCTGTGGATTACAGCCATTTTCTCAGGCGTGCGCGTAGGTCTGCTCGATCTGGTATTTATGCGGATCAGAAAAGTACCACCGCGTATCATTGTAGAGTCGCTGATTACCTCAACCAAAGCAGGGCTGAACCTGACTGCCAGTGATTTGGAAACGCACTATCTGGCAGGTGGACACGTACCCTCAGTAATTAAGGCGCTGATCTCTGCCGACAAAGCCAATATCAGACTGACATTCAAGCAAGCCGCTGCCATTGATCTGGCAGGAAGAAATGTGTTTGATGCGGTACAAATGTCTGTAAACCCAAAAGTTATCAACACACCGCCTGTGGCTGCCGTTGCGCAGGATGGTATTCAGTTGATTGCCAAAGCCCGCGTTACGGTACGCGCTAATATCGAGCAGCTTGTAGGCGGTGCAGGCGAAGAGACAATTCTTGCCCGTGTGGGCGAGGGTATCGTTACTTCGATCGGTTCTTCGCAGTCGCACAAAGACGTGTTGGAAAATCCCGATAAAATTTCCAAGTTAGTACTTTCCAAAGGTTTGGACTCAGGTACCGCCTTTGAAATTTTGTCTATTGACATTGCAGATATTGACGTTGGCGAAAATGTTGGCGCAAAATTGCAAATAGATCAAGCAAGTGCAGATTTGAAAGTAGCCGAAGCAAAAGCCGAAGAACGACGCGCTATGGCTGTTGCTGTAGAACAAGAGATGAAAGCCAAGTCACAGGCTGCTCGTGCAAAAGTAATTGAGGCTGAGTCGGAAGTTCCGCTGGCGATGGCTGAAGCCCTCAGAGGAGGTAGGATCGGTATTTTAGATTTTTACAAGCTCCAAAATCTGCAAGCCGATACCGAAATGCGCGAAGCAATCGCTAATCCAATCGGCGTTAAAAAGCCCGAAAGCCTAAAATAAGCCCCAACATAAGATCTAACAACCCATCAAAAAAATGACAGTTATCAGATTAACGCCTGATGAATTCAGAGAAAAACAGGCACAAGATGCAGGAGTATTACTCGATGTTCGCACTCCTGCCGAGTACGAGGCAGGGCATATTGAAGGTGCAGCAAACGTAGATTTTCTGGGTGGACAATTTATTGCCGAGTTCGAACAATACGACAAATCAAAAACTTATTATCTCTACTGCGCATCGGGTAACAGAAGCGGAAAAGCTGCACAGTTGATGCTCGATGCCGGCTTTGAGAGAGCCTACAATGTAGGCGGGTTTGTTGAGCTTGCTACAGCAGGATTTCCCGTCGAATATTAACAAGGACATTGTTTTTTCAAAGCGCGTGTAGTAAATTACGGAAAAACTGAAAATCAGTCATTTATCTGTTTAGATCATGGGTAGAAAAGTCCTTGTACTAAATGCAGACTATCGGGCGCTTACCGTTTGCAGTGTGTACAAAGCATTTATTTTACTGTTTTCAGACAAAGCTGAGATTGTCAATAAAGTTGAAAACTCATACTTCCGTAGCGTAACACGCGCTTTTGAAGTTCCTTCTGTTATCCGCCTTTACCGCTATGTAAACGTACCGTTCAAGAATGTCATGCTGAATAGGCATAATATTTTTAAACGCGACGGTGGACGCTGTCTTTACTGCGGTTCGAGGGAAGACCTGACGCTCGATCATGTTCTGCCGCGTTCGCGAGGTGGGAAGACTACATGGACAAATTTGGTAACAGCCTGCAAAAAATGTAATGCTCGCAAAGGCGACTACACTCCCGAAGAGGCAGGAATGCCCTTACCTTATGCGCCTTTTCGCCCTTCTTATGTGGTTTTCTTACGCGATTTTTCCGGCATAGGCGATGAAAGCTGGAAACCTTATTTGGTACAAAGCCACGCAGAGTTTTAACTTTGCGTAAAACCGTAAATACAATGAAACAGATCTTACTTTTTTTTGCCCTTTTATTGGGTGTCGTCTCTCTTGCCTATGCACAAAGTCCTCTTTCAGTTGGTCTGCGAGGCGGCGTCAATTTTGCCAACTTGTCGGCTGAAAATACCAGTTTTGACAGCCGAACAGGTATTAACTTTGGCGCATTTCTAACCTACAGCGTAAAAGAAACCTTCGGTATAACAGGAGAGATCAATTATGCACAAAAAGGAGCGAGAACTTCTGCGTCCAAACTGAATATTAATTACGTTGAAATACCGCTACATTTCACTTACTTCTTTGGTAAAGGTAATTTGCGTCCCAAATTAATGGCCGGACCTTATGTCGGTTTTCTGATGAATTCAGAAATAGAAATTGCCAATACTACAGTGAACGCCAAGGATTTATATAACAGTACTGACTTTGGTGCAAGTCTGGGTGCAGGTTTACACTACTCGCTGGGCGATGGGAAGTGGTTCTACTTCGACGGGCGCTACGGTCTGGGGCTGTCTGACATTACCAAAGCCAGAGGAGATGTTTACAATCGCGTTTTCAGCCTCAACGTAGGTATCAGTTTTGGCTTAGATTAACGCATTTTGCCACTTGTCAAGGTAAACCATATCGGCGATGAAGTAATTTGGGGACTTTGGAAAATTACCGAAAGTACACCCGAATTGCTTCGTTTTTTGTCCTTGAGAAATATTCCCTACGAACTACCGGCAGGAAAATCTGCTGCCAAACTTCGGGAAAGCATAGCAGCCCGCGTTTTAGCGCAGAACTTGGCTGAGCATATCGGTCTACAGGGCGGTATCATTCGCAAAGATGACTGCGACTGCCCGTTTTGGGCAGAATCCACGGCGCAACTTTCACTCTCGCATACCACAGGATTTGCAGCAGCCATTATTCACCGAACTGCAAACGCCTGTGGCATAGACATCGAATTTCCACATGAGCGCATCCGAAAAATCGCTCCGCGTGTCTTCACACTTGAGGAGATTGCACAGGCTAATGATTTAAGCCAACTAACCCTGTGCTGGTGTGCCAAAGAAGCCCTCTACAAATGGCACAAAGTTGGCTCATTAGACTTCCGAACCCAACTCAACATCCGACTTGAAGGCGATCAGATCTATGGGCAGGTGCGTACAATCAATGGCACTGTCTCGCCTCTGCTTTTTCAGGACAGCTACGGCGAACTGGTTGTTGCTTACTGCTGGTTGTAGGACTATACTACTTGGCTGGCTCGCGGCATTCCTGCATATGAGTCTTTTTGCCCAGCAAAGCGAACGGGTACGACATGGGATTGCTCTTAAAAATCTGACACCGGACGTAGCATTAGCGACTTGTTTTAAATGGTTGCCTGTTGGCGATATTCCTGCTAATCAGATTTACATACAGACACAGCAAGGAGGTCTACTCAGCGGTGTACCATGGGATATAGCACAGGCTACACGACTGCGCAAACAGATTCGCAAGGCAGGTGGAAAAAGCATCCGCTACATGGTACTCACCGAGTTGAACGACGATCGCTTGCCTGTCATTGCTTACTACAAGCGCAAGGGCATACAACTGATTGCGGATACGCTCACTGCCCGCCAACTCAGCGAAGTTGATATACAGGCAGATGTGCTGATTGCCAGCGATACTACGCTATTGATTGGCAAACGAGTAATTAATTTATTTCCTACTGGCAAAGGCTTTTCCGAAAGTGGGTTGGCAGTTTTTTTGCCCGACTGCCGTATGCTCTATGCAGGTTATTTTGTCGCCTCCCCTACTGCAAAATATCCTGCCATTCATCCGAAAACATCTGTTAAAGACTGGGGGGGCAATCTGGAAAAGTTGTATTTTCGCTTTTCCGATGTCAGGCAAGTTATCCCCGGACAAGGCATGCCCGGCAACAGCAACCTGATTCGCCGTTCCATTTTACTTGTCAATGAAATTCACAGACAGCAGGAGCGTCATTCAAACAACAAACCCAATGAAAGTAACTACTAAATCTACAACAGTAATAGCCATTGCACATGGCGGTCAAATTGCCATCGGTGCAGACGGACAAGCGACTATGGGTGCTACCGTAGCTAAAAATAATGTACGCAAGATCCGCAAGCTCAACGACGGGCGCGTGGTGGCAGGCTTTGCAGGCTCTACTGCCGACGCTTTCACACTCTTAGAACGTTTTGAGGAAAAACTCAATGCCTACGGTGGAAACATGAAGCGCGCTGCAATCGAGTTGGCAAAAGACTGGCGTACAGATCGCTTCCTGCGCCGCTTAGAAGCGATGATGATTTCAGCTAACAAAGACGAAATTTTGATCATCTCAGGCACAGGCGATGTGCTGGAACCAGATCATCAGGTAGCAGCTATTGGATCAGGATCTATGTATGCGCAGTCAGCTGCGATGGCACTGAAAAAGCACGCCCCCCATTTATCTGCTGAGGAGATGGTGCGAGAGTCTCTCACGATTGCTGCCGATATTTGCATCTACACCAATCATAACTTTATGATCGAGGTATTACAGTAAATCGCTGACCCACTCACGCGCTCGCCTTTCTACGTAGGTTTCGTTCGTTCCCGGCAACTGGAAACCTACGTGTCCTCCTTGTGTGGTCATTTCCAAGTGCAGGAATGGGTTCTTTTCTGCCTGTTGCCGCGGAAAACATGCTTCGGTCAAAAAGGGATCGTTCAGCGCATTGATCAGCAGCGTGGGAACGCGGATGCCATCTAAAAAATTGATCGAACTTACACTTTGGTAGTAATCATCTGCATCTCGGAAACCATGCAGCGGAGCTGTGTAAATATTGTCAAAATCTCTGAAAACTTTTACTTTTTTAAAGTCTTCGTAGCGGATTTGCTGCGGCATCAGCCGTGATTTGAGCTTAATTTTTCGCTCTAAACGGCGCAGAAACTTATTGGTGTAGAATAACTTAGCCGGTTTGGCGAGTTCTTCGCCGCAACTGGCCAAGTCGCAAGGGACAGATACAGCCAAGCCTTTTTTGATCTGTGATGCAAGGTTTGCACCGCGTTCACCAAGGTATTTTAATGTCATGCTGCCACCTAGACTAAAGCCTGCAAGCAGTATATGTTCGTAGCCTTTGGCAATAGCGTGCTGTACGACGTTGTCAAGGTCGGGTGTGTCGCCGTGGTGATAAAAACGCGGTAGCCGGTTAGGTTCACCGCTGCAACTACGGCAGTTCCAGCCCAAGCCGTCCCAGCCATTTTTGTACAGAGCTTTGACTAAACCCTTTACGTAGTGCCGTTCCGAACTGCCTTCTAACCCATGCGTAACAATTACCAATTTGTTGCTACCTTGCTTTGCCCAGTCCAAATCTAGAAAATCGCCATCGGGTGTATTAATCCGTTCGCGCTGATACGCAATACCCTTCACTTTGCGAAACAGACTCGGTATAACCGTTTGCAAATGTGGATTACTGAAAAAATAAGCCGGTGGTTTGTAGTGGTTAATAATTGTTACAGGCATAAGCTATTGCATGAGTTGATATTCTTCAATAATAATAATTCCGGGCTGTGGTGTTTCGGTTGTACGCAGCGTAGTAGCTGTCAGGTCAGTGATTGAGATTTGTCGCCCTGTAGTGGCAGCACCAAAAATTAACCCGCGATTATCTGGTGCTACTGACCACACAAGCGCACTCTGCTGATTACCTGCATTAGGGCAACCCGGTCCGATAAAAATATTGATGAAGTTATCGCGCCGAAACTCATACACTTGCGTAAAGCTGCAAGAATTATTGACAGTTCCATTCAGATTGTAGGAAACACGCCTCCATCGGCGACTGAATCTGCCTGCAAGTGCATTTTGAATACTTGACTCTGTAATGCGCAGCGTTCGGGTTTGCTCTACCTCGCGTATGTTGAAACTAATACTGGCGTTCACGGGGTCGCTCCAGTTGTTAGAGTTTCCACGCTCTGCGCTGACAAAGTAGCCGGGCGTAGTGAAAGGCAGCCCTTCAAAAATCACCTCACCGTTTCGATTGGTTTGCTGCGGCGGTATGTTTCCTTGCTGATTGTTGATAAATGCTTCCTGATTGGCAAAAAGTGTTACCGTTACGCCTTCCATAGGCTCACCCCGAAAGTTGACAACTTTGATTTTTAAGACATAGCCGGGTACGATAGTATCGGTTGTGCCACAGGCAACAGTCAAAAGGAACAGAAAGAAAAAAAGCACAATCTGTTGCAATCGCATAAGTGATCGGGATTTTAAGGTTCAAAAATAAGCACTTAATCAAATATAAACATTGCTACAAGGGCATAATACTGAAATGAATTATCCTTTGGAAGGCTTTGGGAAGTACTACAGCAGCATCCGTCAATCCGAAATGTGTGTGAACCACAAGCGCCTTTACAGGTACCCGAAAACTTTACCCACACTTGGAATATTGGCTTTATGAGTGGTGCGCTGAGCAATGGCGCTAAATTCCGTTCTTTGCATGTACCGGATAATCACAAGCGCGAGGCCTTGTTTTTATTGAAACTGATTATTCGCTCAAAAGCAGCCGTGTGGTTTGGGTACTCAACCACCTGATCAACCGCTATGGTAAACCCCAGTGTATTCGTATGGGCAATAGTCCTGAGTTTATTGCCCGCAGGCTGCGTGCTTGGGGTGAGTTGCACGGTATGGAATAACAGAACTTATCGGGAACAGGTACCGGATGCACATGGGTTTGATGCCATTGATCAGGTCAGAGAAGTAAGTCAGCTATGGGTAGAAGACTACAACAACACAAGACCACACGAGGCATTAGGCGGCTTATTGCCCCACATGTACAGACAACAAAATCAAACAACAACCTTAGCAATCAATGAAGTAATTGACTACTTTTAAAGTGTACTAAAAATGGGAAGCCTACAACCACAGATTGGGGCGGAACTTCTATCAAGGTGTCTTTGGCGCCAACATCAATGTCATCTTTGCTGCGGCCGCCTTCAACCGTTGCACGTTGCTTCAAACGGATAATGAACCGCTGGAAAGCAGGCTTATTTTTATGCCATGATTGAAGTGATTTTTGGGATTTACCTGATTAATTGTCCTAATTTTTACGAGTTGATATATGCCTGAAAATAAAAAAACCGCTTTATTATTATTAAGCGCAGCGGCGCGGATACAAAAGGTTTCTTAAATTTTGTGACTATTTTTGGAAAAATTTGTTGGTTCAGATGCGACCGTTGCGTCGCAAAGTATTGATTATCAGCTTCCTTATCAAAGCTCGGCGAACATTTGCACAAATTTGGCTTTAACCATAGAATGTAACAATTGCGCTGATATATGAAATGCAAAGGTCTTTCTTTGGTAATTTTTATTTTCTTGCTTGCCGTTCTTGTCCAAGAAACGCAAGGGCAACAGCAGGGCGGCTCTTCAAGCGGATTTTATGTAGATAGCCTTAGCCGATACTATCATCGCATAGATTTGCCTGTTTACATTCGCATTTCCACTACGCCGGAAGGGACGGGCGTTCCGCTTTCAGGGCGCAAAGTGGCTGAAAAAGCTGTAGAAGTAAAACCAATTTATTTGGACGGTCACGGCATTCATCTGTTAAAACACACCGACGCAATAGACCCCGAGAATTCCTTTCAATATGTAATCCACGGCGACGGCAAAGCGCCCGTTAGCCGCACAATTTACCGAGCGCCTCATCAGTATGCATCCGCTAAAACCCAATACTATGGCAAAGATTTGGCTATCAGCGTTACATCTTTTGATGACATGTCGGGCGTGGAGCAGTTGCTGTTCAAACTTAACCAGTCTGAATTCATCTCGTACAAAGAAACGCTAACGTTTGCCCAAGAAGGCGAACAAATCCTTAGTTATTATGCGATAGATAGGGTAGGCAATGTAGAAAAAGTTAAACAAGAACAATTTACGGTCGACCTCACCCCGCCAACCACCCTGCTAAACATCACTGGCATTAACGACAACAAGGTGGTTTCGCCAACAACGCGATTCTATCTGTTTGTGAGCGATAACATTGTAGGCGTAGCGAAAACTTTTTACCGTTTTGATGATGAACCTTGGCGGACATATACGCCTAACACGATCGTTCCCTTAGACAAACTCACCGAAGGCAAGCACACGATATACTTCTACTCGATTGATTGGGTGCAAAATCAAGAACAAGAACAAAGCTACGAGTTTTATTTAGACCGCAGCGCTCCAATTATGTCTGCCGATATTTTGGGTGATAAATTTATCGTAGGTAATCAAGTTTACTTTTCAGGGCGCACCAAACTCAAATTAACCGCGTTAGACAATAAATCTGGCATTAAAGAAGTGCTTTACAGCATAGATAACAACCCTTTTCAAACTTATCAAGAGCCTTTTTATTTGCCCGATAAGTCAGGTATCCACACGATTCGTTATTATGCCCAAGACAAAATGGGCAATGTGGGCGTCTATCAGCGTGAAAACGCAAACAAACGCTATGATGAAATATTACATGCCGTCGGCGCGGTTTACGTGGACTTAACAGGTCCAGCGCTAACTTATCGATTTGAAGGAAAAACCTTCCAAAAAGGCAAAGAAACTTTTGTCAGCCCTTCTACTAATGTAAAGATTATCGCTAACGACCCTGAATCAGGTTTGCAACGCCTAAATTACCGCTTTGCCGACCAGAGCGAAGAGGAAAATTATGCTCAAAGCATCAGCATGACCGAGCGAAGAGGCAAGCAACAACTCGAACTGATTGGCTATGACAATGTAAACAATCGCAACGCTATTAACATAGAGTTTGTCATAGATGGCCAGCCGCCCGTCATCAGTCATTCTTTTAGCGCAGCGCCTATTGAAGGCCCAGATGTTTATCCTTCTTACGTCAAGTTGTTCCTAAGCGCTCAAGATGAGGCTACTAATGCGCAAACAATTTTTTACAGCATCAATGGCGGGGCTCTTGTTCCTTACCAAGCTCCATTGACAGGTTTCAAGAAGGAAACCGAATACAATATTATGGTGACGGTGGAAGACCAGTTGGGCAACAAAAGCGAGAAACTAATACAATTTAAAACAGGCAATTTCTAAATGAAACCCTCGCTCGGCATTATTGTTACGTTGCTTGCCATTCATAGCCTTGCCTTTAGTCAAAGCCGTAAAGGCGCTGATTCGCTGCTGATAAACGGATATTTGGAGCAAGCGCAAGCGCGCAAGGCAGCCAAAGATTGGCGCGGCGCAAGCGATTTTATCAACAAAGCTGCTCTTACCTATTGGGAAAACCGAAATTTTAACAAAGCTATCGATTTGTTTCATCTCTCCCTTGCCTTGAACCAACTGATTGACAACCAAAGCGGCATTTTTGGCATCCATAATAACCTTGCTTTTTTACATTCCGATTTGGCGCAGTACGACTCGGCGATTATTTATTTCAACAAAGTTTTGGCGGGTAGGCGACAACTCAAACAAGCTGAACCAATTATTTCAGCCCTTATTAACACCTCTATTGTGCTAAATCACAAGAAAAAATACGATGAGTCGGTTAAACTTTTGGAAGAAGCCTTAGAATTAGCCAAAGAAAATAATTTTATAGACCGCATTGTAACTTGTTATGGTCTATTGGCTGAAACTTATGAAAAAGCGGGTAATATCGCCAAAACGCAAGAATATTTTGAGCTATACAAAAGCTTTTTTGAGACTTTGCAAAAAAACAAGATAAGGCAATTGGAGGGTAGTTTTGAGCGGGAAAAACAAATCGCCTTAGCCGAGCAAAAGAGGATAGCCGAGATGGAGTTGCGTTTACAAGAAGAGGCGATAGAAAAAGTTCGTCGGGAGATTTCGGCTAAAGATTCTACTCTCAACAACTTAAAAGAGCGCTTGACCAAAAATCAGATGGCGTTAGAGATTATCCGTCAGGACAGTCTGATTAAAGCGCTAACCATTGAGCGCTTAGAGATGCAACAGCAAGAGCAACAAGCAAAAATTCGTTTGTATGTGGTCGTTGCGAGCGCCGCTTTGATAATCGTCTGCCTGTCGGCTTGGTTTTTTTATGTGAGCCGGAAGAGAAAAATTGCAGAGAATAAGATTTTGCAAATAAAAAATAAAGAAATTTTGCAGCAGAACGAAGAAATTGCCGCTCAGGCAGCAGAACTTCGCAAACTGAACCAAGTGAAAGACCGCGTATTTGCCATCATCGGGCATGACCTGCGCGCGCCTGTGGCTTCTTTTGTTGGCATTTTTGATTTATATATATCCGGCGATATTAGTCGAGAAGATTTTCTATCGTTTGTCCCACAACTCCGTTCCAATATTGCGCAGTTAATGTTTACTTTGGACAATCTGCTTGCATGGGGCAATAGCCAAATCAAAGGCGGGCATCCTGCGCCAGAACAAATCAACGTACGTGAGATTGTGCAAGAGCAGTTAGAACTTTTGCGAGTAGCCGCTCAACAAAAGCAAATCGCTATCTGTAATCATATAGCGGAAGATGTTTTTTGTAGATTTGACAAAAACCACTTACAATTTATTTTGCGCAACCTACTCAATAATGCAATAAAGTTCAACAAAAAAAATGGAAAAATTACCTTCAACGTCGAGCAAACATCTCATCACTGTATCATTATTTTGCAAGATACAGGAATAGGCATCGCTCCCGAACGATTGCCAACTATTTTTGAAGATGGCAAAAGCTCCTTAGGCACTTCGGGCGAGCGAGGCGTAGGTTTAGGTTTGAAGCTATGCAAAGAATTTGCCCAAATGAACTTTGGCGACATCTGGGTGCACAGCGAACTTGGTAAAGGAAGTGATTGGTTTGTAAAAACGCCCCTCAAATAAGCATCGCCGCAAGAAAAGCGGAACATAGTTTTAGGCAAACTTATCGGTTTAATATACACAGTAGCATTCGAAATGCGAAAAAATCCTTAATTTAGCTGTATACAAATCACGCTTGATACGGAAACGCGAGACCATCTGAGAAAGTCGTTGCACGCCGCTGCGTAAGAAAGAACGCGACAAGAAACGCTATATCAAGATTTCTATCATGCTTTCCTTAGATGCAGGCTTGTCAGCACAGGCGATTGCTCAGGTCTTAGGTATTGATGCGGCGTGCAACGAATGCGACGGTATATCGCTACGCCACTGTCTATCAAAATGCGGGCGTAGAAGACTATTTGAAAGAAAATTGGGTGCCCTACGCAGGGAAACTGACCGAAGAGCAGCGCAAGGCTATTTATGAAGAGGTTTCTTCACGCCTATATGCTTCTGCAAGGGCTGTAGCAGCTTGGATTGCATATAAATTTGGCATTCATTACCACGAAAAGCATGTAGTGAAGTTGTCGCACAACTTAGGTTTTCGCTATAAGAAAACACAAGTTGTACCGGCAAAGCTGATGCAGCAGCCCAACAGGCACACGTAGCGGCTTTTGAGCAACTCATGGCTGAAAAACAGGATGATACAGTCATTTTTTTCAATGATGGCGCGTGCAACGGTGTTTATCCGCAGTTCAACACACGTCCTGAATATGGTTGGATATTAAAGGGGGAGGCTTTTGAGGTACGCAGTCAGACAGGTCGTCAGCGGCTCAATATCACAGGGGCTATCAATGCTGAGCAACCTGAGGAAATCTATGCTGTGACGGAGGAAAAAGTCAATGCCCAATCAACGATTAAGTTGTGGGAAGAGATTGAAGCCGCACATCCGGGCAAGCGTATTGTCCATATCTGCGACAATGCGGCATATTATATTAGAATTAAGAAATTAGACATAAGATTTTAGACTTCAAGTATCTGAAAATCAAAACACTAACACTGTAAGATGTCATAATTATTTTTAGGTTTAATATATCATAGCAGAATAGCAGAGTCATTAAAAATTGGCTGAAACTGCATCCACACGTACAAGTGATGTATCTGCCACCTTATTCACCTAATCTCAATCCTATAGAGCGGACGGCGGCGCACAATGTTGGAAACTGCTCAAAAAGGAAAAAATTAATTCATTTTGGTATGAGAGTTTTGATGATTTCAAACAAGAGGTAATGGATTTTTTCAACCATTCTTATCTGTGGGCAATGGAGCGACGTGCAACGGCTGAAATCGTTAGTAACTCTACGTTTCAGAATAGTAGGTTGCGCGTGCAACGGTTGACTTTAAATTTTCGCAAAGCACTTGCGCTTGTATATAAAAGAGGTCTTGGTCGTTGGTAAATACAATGCTCTCATCAATTTCAATTCCAAAATGGTGCGATTAAAAGAATGACCCGTCACAAAGCGCTACGCCGCGCATCGCTATTTCAATTCCAAAATGGTGCGATTAAAAGTAAAAATGGATTTAGGTGCTTCCCAAATTATGCTAATTTCAATTCCAAAATGGTGCGATTAAAAGTCAGGCAGCAAAGGGTAAATAAAGAAAAAGAGATTGATTTCAATTCCAAAATGGTGCGATTAAAAGAACTCCTTTTCCTACTATAATGTCATTAATTAATAATTTCAATTCCAAAATGGTGCGATTAAAAGTTATCAAGTTTTCAGACCAGATCAAAGCGCACAGTCATTTCAATTCCAAAATGGTGCGATTAAA